>JBLNDG010000055.1:0-7719 GCA_050261415.1 Caulobacteraceae bacterium
GCTTCATAGAAAACATTCCGAGAACTATTCCGGAGGGGTTGAAGGCAGTAATAAAGCCCGGCAGCTGGGTGGTTCCGCCGATATTCGGGTTGATGCAAAGACTTGGGAATATTGAGGAAAAGGAAATGTTCAACACCTTTAATATGGGGATAGGGCTGGTACTGGCGGTAAGTGCCGGCGACGCCGGAAACATATTGGGCACCTTGGACAGCATGGGAGAGAAAGCATACCTCATAGGCACCGTAGAGAAGGGTGAAGGGGGTATCGGGTTTTGCGCAAAGTAAGGATAGGGGTTCTGGTATCCGGTGGAGGTACAAATCTTCAAAGTCTTATAGATTCTATTGAAAAAGGTACAATTAACGGCGAAATAGTAATTGTTGTTTCGGACAGGGAAAATGCCTATGCCCTTGAAAGGGCAAGAAAGCATGGAATACAGGCTGTACATATGGATAGAAAACAGTCAAGCATCGGAATTATGGCAGAGCTTGAAAAAATGAAGGTTGAACTGGTGGTGCTTGCCGGTTTTCTCACCATATTGGACCGGGATTTCGTAAAAGCTTATGAAGGAAGGATGATAAACATACATCCTTCGCTTATACCGGCCTTCTGCGGGAAGGGCTTTTACGGAGAGAAAGTGCACAAGGCAGCAGTGGAATACGGAGTAAAGGTTTCAGGTGCGACAGTTCATTTTGTGGATGAGGGAACAGACAGCGGGCCTATAATTATACAGGAGGCAGTTCCTGTATATGCTGACGACACGGCTGAAGCACTGGCCGCAAGGGTACTGGAGGTTGAACATCAAATACTTCCGGAGGCAGTAAGGTTGTATTGCCAGGGAAAGCTCAAGATTGAGGGACGAAAGGTTAGAATAACAAATTAGGGGTGTTATTATGATAAGGAGAGCACTTATAAGTGTAAGCGACAAGACCGGCATTGTAGATTTTGCCAAAGAGCTTGCAAAGTCAGGAATAGAGATAATATCAACAGGAGGCACCGCTAAGGCACTTCAGGAAGCGGGGATAAAGGTTACCGGTATTTCAGAGGTCACAGGTTTCCCTGAATGCCTGGACGGCAGGGTAAAGACTCTGCATCCCAAAATACACGGGGGGCTTCTGGCCATACGGGATAATGAAGAGCATATGAACAAGCTCAAAGAGCTTGATATTAATACCATAGATATGGTTGTAGTAAATCTGTATCCTTTTAGGAAGACCATTGAAAAGGAAGGCGTGGAACTTGCTGAGGCAATTGAAAATATCGATATAGGCGGCCCGTCAATGCTCCGTGCAGCAGCAAAAAACTACAAATATGTGACAGTAGTGGTTGATCCGGCAGATTATGAACCGGTGCTGAATGAGGTTAAGGCGGAAGGAGATACTTCAGGTAGTACAAGATTCAAGCTTGCGGCAAAGGTGTTTTCCCATACTGCCAGCTATGATACCCTTATTGCCAGCTATCTATGGGAAAAGGCTGACATGCCTAAGTATCCGGATACAGTAACGATGACCTTCGAAAAGGTTCAGGACTTGAGATACGGGGAAAATCCGCACCAAAGTGCGGCATACTACAAAGAAATGAAGACAGTTCCGGGAAGCATCACCAATGCAGTTCAGCTGCACGGCAAAGAGCTTTCCTATAACAATATCGGTGATGCCAATGCGGCTCTGGAAACTCTGAAAGAGTTCAGAAAGCCTGCTGCAGTGGCAGTAAAACATGCGAATCCCTGCGGAGTAGGGACAGGCAACTCGATATATGAAGCATACATGAAGGCTTATGAGGGTGACCCCGTATCCATTTTCGGGGGAATCATCGCCTTGAATAGGGAAGTTGATGAGAAAACCGCAACTGAGATAGGCAAAATTTTTGTAGAGATAATTATTGCTCCTTCGTATAGTGAAGAAGCGCTTAACATACTTAAAAGCAAGAAAAATATAAGAATAATGCAGCTTAATGATATTGCCAGCCTGCCTGATGGAGATATCGAGATTAAAAAAGTCGGCGGTGGAATACTCATACAGGATGCTGATTGGCAGGACTTTGACCTGGCGGATATCAAGAATGTAACGGACAAAAAGCCGACTGATACGGAAATGCAGGATATGCTTTTTGCATGGAAGGTTGTAAAGCATGTAAAATCCAATGCAATAGTTGTGGCTAAAGACGGAAAGACTCTAGGGATAGGTCCGGGGCAGACCAACAGGATATGGTCGGCGGAAATGAGCCTGGAAAGGGCGGGAGAAAAGGTTAAAGGAGCAGTAATTGCTTCAGATGCATTCTTCCCCTTCGGCGATGTTGTGGAGGCGGCGGCAAAAGCGGGGATAACCGCGATAATTCAGCCTGGAGGTTCAGTAAGGGACCAGGATTCAATAAATGAATGTAACAAGGGCGGGATAGCAATGGTGTTTACAGGGGTAAGACATTTCAAACATTAGTCTTAACGCATTATAGATTGCGGATTTCTGCGTTGTACTGCGGATATATACTTTACGGGAGTAGGTGAAAAGTTGAAAGTACTGGTTATTGGAGGCGGCGGCAGGGAGCACGCCATTGTTTGGAAAATTGCCCAGAGCAAGCTGGTCAGTAAAATTTACTGTGCCCCGGGTAATGGCGGTATCAGTGATCTGGCTGAATGTGTGGAAATAAGCGCTGACAATCTGGATGGTCTGTTGAGCTTTGCGCAGCATAACAATATAGACCTCACGGTAGTAGGGCCTGAAGCACCTCTAAGCCTCGGAATCGTAGATCTTTTCGAGAAAAATAACCTTAGAGTGTTCGGACCCGGGGAAAAAGCTGCAATGCTTGAAAGCAGCAAAACCTTTTCAAAGGAGTTCATGGAGAGGAACAATATACCGACAGCAGGGTATAAGGCTTATACTGACCCGGATTTGGCAAAGTCTGAAGCAGACAGCTTCGGGTATCCTGTGGTGGTAAAGGCTGACGGGCTTGCTGCCGGAAAGGGAGTCATAATCGCAGAAGACCGGAAACAGGCTGCTGCTGCTATAGACGAACTGATGACGGAAAAAAAGTTCGGTAATGCCGGCTGCAGGATTGTGCTTGAGGAGTTTCTCACCGGAAAAGAGGCCTCAGTATTGGCTTTCGTTGACGGCAATACGGCAGTTCCGATGGTTAGTGCACAGGATTACAAAAGGGCTCTGGATGGCGACAAGGGACTCAACACCGGAGGAATGGGAGCAGTGTCTCCGGCATTCTATTATGATGAAAAAGTCTCAAAAATTGCAGAAAGAGATATAATCCAGAGGACAATTGATGCCCTGAAGAAAGAGGGCATATGCTATAAGGGAGTTTTATACTTCGGCCTTATGCTGACGGAAAAAGGCCCGAAGGTGTTGGAGTACAACGCAAGATTTGGCGATCCCGAGACAGAAGTTGTACTTCCTAGACTAAAGACGGATTTGGTAGAGATAATGGATGCAGTAATAGACGGCAGGCTGGAAACCCAGAAAATCGAGTGGAGGGAAGAAAGCGCCGTATGCGTTGTAATGGCATCGGGAGGCTATCCCGAACATTACGAAAACGGATATGAAATAACCGGCCTGGATAAAATCAGGAATGAAAATGGTATTGCGGTATTTCATGCCGGAACAAAGAGAAAATCAGGCAAAACTGTTACCTCTGGCGGACGGGTGCTTGTTGTAAGCGCTCTGGATAAAAATTATGAGCTGGCTCGGGACGAAGCATACGAAACAGTTGGCAAGATTGGTTTTGAGAAGGTTCAATATAGAAGAGATATAGGAAAAAGATAAAAAATTATCAAAATATTTTAAAAAACAAGAAGGAATTTGTAGAACAATGTCGAATTAAACACAAAATACAATCACATGGTTGGATTTTGGGGGTGAGCACATGGAACAAAACACAGCAGCTATATCCTCAAATAGGGACTATATTATTTGTGTAGGATACTCCAAACTTCCGGATGGAATGGCGGCCAAGAATCTATATGGTAATATGGGAATAGGTTTGAAAATTGATGAGGAGACCCATGAAGTAATAAACGTTTCTGCCACCTTTGTCACCAATATGTGCTCAGATTTTGTAAACGAAATACTGGTAGGACATTGCATGGATGACGGTATTGACAGGGTTACTGATGAATTTGAAAGAAAGTATTACGGTTTGGGTAAAAAATCGATTATAGCTGCGATCAGAGATGCATATAACCAGTACCAAATATATGTTTCTACCAAAAAACTAATGGATAAAAAATAGAGAATAAACACTGAATACATTTCAACGTGAATAGATGGCCTCTATTTATGGAAAAAGAAATGAGTGCCCAGTGTTAGCAAAGCTATTGAAGGTCAATAGGTTTGTTAATACTGGGGCTTTTTTTATCCAAATTTTATCAATATTTAAGGGGGTTAAAATGATGAATAAAAGACTGGAGACTATTACCAGTCGGATGAAAAAGAGTGGTATAAAGCAGACATTCATCACTGACATCAAAAACATTTACTATTTTACAGGAAACCATATTGATTTTGGAGAGCGTTTAGGGGGCTTGCTTATAAATGACAGCGGCAGCTGCAAATTTTTATACAATGAAATGTTTTATCCCAAGCTTGAAAGACGTGAGGGCCTTGAATATATCAGTTGGAAGGATGGAGAGAACCCATATAGTCTACTAAGAGGATTTTTGGCAAAGGGTTATAAGTTGTTCTTGGAGGAAAGCTGCAAGGCGATTGTACTATTCAATCTGAAAGCTGCTGATTCCGGGATTGAATTCGGCAGCATAACACCACTGATTAACGAACAGAGAATGATAAAGGATGGTTATGAAATTGCACTGCTAAAAAAATCATCCAGTATTGTAGATGCAGTTGTTCACGAGTGGGTAAACTGCTTGGAGCATGAAAGCTCTGAGTTAGATACTGCAGATACGATTTATAATTTATTTGCTTTAAATGGGGTCCGCAAGCTTGCTTTCGAATCTATTATCGCTTTCGGACCAAATACAAGTGATCCACACCATACTCCCTCAGAAAAATGTTTTTTACAGTCACAAATTGCTACTTTAGATATAGGAGGTGAATTTGAGTACTACTGTTCAGATATTACTAGGACTGTATGCTTCAGAGAGCCTACGGCAGAAGAAGAAAAAATATATAATATTGTTTTTGAAGCCCAGAAAAGGGCAATTGAAGCAGTAAAACCGGGAGTCACCCTGAGCAGCATTGATAAGATTGCCAGAAGCTATATATCAGATCATGGCTATGGAGAGTATTTCATCCACAGAACAGGACATGGAATCGGACTCGAAGACCATGAGTATCCATTCATAACTTCTGACAGTGATGTTATCATAAAGCCCAATATGGTACTTGCAGTAGAGCCCGGCATATATCTGCCTCAGAAATTTGGGGTGAGAATTGAAGATGTGGTTGTTGTTACAGAAAACGGTTGTGAGGTTATTAATCATAGTCCCAAAAAGTTATCGGTTGTTTAGAGGAATGAAATTAAATTCTTAAGGGAGTATTTAACATAAAAAATAAAAAAATGATTTTGGGAGGGAATAAAATGAAAAAGTTATTAGCTCTGTTAATAGTTGCAGTAATGCTGGTTGCCAGCGCTTGCTCAAGCAACAATCCGAATCCAACAAATGCAAACAATGCCCCTGGTGCTGCTCCTGCATTAAAGGACGAGATAAAAGTAGGCCTTGATGTAGATGCAGGTACATTGGATCCCCGTTTGGGAAGAGACTCCAGTGCAAAGCGTGTAATTGACCTGGTTTTTGACGGATTGGTGTATATAGACGAAAATCTTAAAGCCCAACCGGCACTGGCAGAAAGCTGGGAGAACCCGGATCCGACTACATGGATATTCAAGCTGAGGGATAATGTGTACTTCCACAACGGTACAAAGCTTACAGCAAAGGATGTAAAGTACACCTACGATACAATTCTTGACGAAAAATTCGCTGCACCGTATAGAAGCTTGTATGAACCCATAAAATCTGTAGAAGCTGTTGATGATCTGACTGTGAAATTCACACTCAGCAATCCTTATGCACCGCTTTTATCATATATGGATATGGGCATTGTTCCGGCAGATGCAGCAAGCCAGCCGGATTTCGCAAGCAATCCTATAGGTACAGGTCCATATAAGTTTGTAAGCTGGAGCAAAAACAACAATATAGTGTTTGAAGCAAATGATAAATTCTGGGGAGGAACTCCAAAGACAAAGAAGATCACATACTATATAATTCCCGATAATACAACCCGTGTAGCTGCTCTTGAATCCGGCGACGTGGATTTTGTACATTCACCATTGTCACCTCAGGACATAAGCAGGATGAAAGGTGATAGCCGCTTCGTAGTTGAAGAGACTAACGGTCTTGGCTTTACTTATGCGTGCTTCAACTTTGCCAGCCCTGTAATGTCGGATCTGAAAGTAAGACAGGCAGTTGCCTATATGATAAATAAAGAGTCAATATCGAAGGACATTTACCAAGGCATGGATAAGCCCGGTGTTTCGCCGATAATTCCGCCGTCATGGGCATATAGCGATAAAATAACAAATTTTGAATACAATCCGGATAAGGCAAAACAACTATTGGCAGAAGCGGGATGGAAGGATTCCGATGGGGATAAAATTCTCGATAAAGATGGAAAGAAGCTTACAATAACACTTTCTACCCATACAGAAGACCCGAATAGGGTTCAGACAGTTGAATTCCTGCAGAATGAGCTTTCTCAGATAGGGGTAGATGCTAAGGTTTCCACTACAGAGTGGCCGACATTTGATTCAAATCTTATGAACGGCAAATTCGACATAGCAATAGTTGGTTGGTTAGGACTTACAGACCCTGACAGGGCTATGTATACACAGTTCCATTCAAAAGGCGGCAACAACTTCGGAAAGTTTAACATACCGGAGCTTGACCAGCTTCTTGAAAAGGGAAGAACTACTACAGACCAGAATGAAAGAGCAACAATATATCAGCAGGCAGCACAGATAGTAGATGACCAGGTAGCATACGACGTTATGCTTTACCAGGGATATTATGCAATATACAATAAGAATCTTCAAGGCTTCAAAATTCATCCGAGCGGTAACCTAAAAGGATTAATGAATGCTACGCTCACAAAATAGGTATGAGGAGGGGAGCTACGGCTCCCTCCAGTCCCCCTTTCAAGTGGTTTCACATGAATTATTGGTTATTAAGTAATCTTAAAGGTGGATTTATATGAAAAAGTATTTGTTTAAAAGACTTTTATATTTGGTTCCGGTTCTGCTGGGCATAACACTCATAGTATTCTTCATGCTTCATATGATTCCGGGAGACCCGGCAATGGTTCTCCTCGGGCAGGACGCCAATCCTGCAGATATAGCGAGGTTAAGGAGCATACTTGGCTTGGACCAGAATATATTTGTACAACTTTTTAATTATATTAAACAGGTTTTGAGCTTTGATCTGGGTACATCGATTTTTCAAAATGTGCCTGTAACAAAGCTTATTGCGGAAACATTCCCAGCGACAATGGAGTTGGCCGTGATATCCTTGGTAATCTCCCTCATAATAGCGGTTCCGCTGGGAGTGATATCCGCAATCAAGCAGAATACCTGGATTGACTATATAAGTATGATATTTGCCCAGCTTGGCATATCCATGCCGGTCTTTTGGCTTGGAGTACTTCTGATACTGGAGTTTTCTGTTCATTTGGGACTCCTGCCTTCATTTGGAAGAGGGCAGCCAAT
>JBLNDG010000056.1:0-19507 GCA_050261415.1 Caulobacteraceae bacterium
ACACCTGACCGACTTAATAAAATATCCAATGCTATGAAATTCGTGACAACCTGATAGCTCAAAAGCTACAATTGGTAAGCCGTATGCCTTAATAGGGCACGTACGGTTTGATAAGGGGGGGAACTAAGGAATTAGTTTCCCTACTTTATTCTGTCCATTTAATGCTTGAAGTAAGTACAAAAAAACATTATAGTATTATTGTTGGGCGGAATTGAAAATATATGATATTTTGTTTTTCAAATTCTGCCAAAAAATTTGTGGAGGGTATGAGATGCAGATTATTATTGTAACCTCAATGATATTTTCCATTTTAATTGCATTTTTTGCCGTACAAAATGCGGAAATAGTCACAGTTAACCTGCTATGGTATAAGGTTAGCCTGTCGCAGGCAGTAATAATACTAAGTTCAGCATTGTTTGGGGTCCTCGTCATGCTGCCCTTTGATATCTTTAGAGCCGTAAAGCATAAGCTGAAGCTCATGGATATGAACGGGGAAATAAAGAGACTTAAAGAGGAACTGGAGAAGGAAAAAACACTGAAAGCTTCTGAACCCGAAAAGGAAATAACACCAGCAGATACAATAAATAATGAGGTGCAATAGTAATATGGATAGGCATGTGATAATCATTGAATAAAAAATGGATGACCTATGAAAAGAATTATGGAAATATTGAAGAAATAAAAAGGGCATTCGATATACCGGAAATTATAGCAAGGTCTTTAATAAACAGAGATATTGATACAGTTGAGAAGGTTGCCAGGTTTTTCAATACCGGAATCGAGAACCTATATAATCCCTACTTGCTTAAAGGCTTGGGAAAGGCAGTAGAGGGAATAAGAAAAGCAATAAAGAGTAAAAAGAAGATTTGCATATATGGGGACTATGATGTAGATGGAATAACTTCTACTGCGATAATGGTAAAAACACTCCGGCATCTTGGTGCTGAAACGATATATTATATACCAAACAGGATGGATGAAGGGTACGGCTTGAGTAAAGCTTCAATTGAAAAGTTGAAGGAGCAGTGCGTACAGCTTTTGGTTACTGTAGACTGCGGCATCAGGGCAAATGAAGTGGTTGATTTGGCTAATAGTTTTGGAATGGAAGTAATCATTACCGATCACCACGAATGTGAGGATATACTTCCTAATGCCAACTGCATCGTGAATCCGCACCAACCGGGCTGTGAATATCCTTTCAAAGGACTGGCCGGAGTCGGTGTAGCCTTTAAGCTTGCAAGCGCCCTATTGGAAAAAGAGAATGTAAGCGGGCTTATGAAGGAGCTTGTTGTTATTGCGGCAGTTGGTACTGTTGCAGATGTTGTACCCTTAGTTGATGAAAACCGCATATTGGTTAAAAACGGCCTCGATGGGATCCAAAACACATCGAATCCGGGACTTAAGGCTCTTTTAGAGGTATGCGGCCTGAATAATAGAGAAATAAGCTCATATAATATTGCTTTTATGATTGCTCCACGTGTTAATGCAGCGGGAAGAATAGCAGATGCAACGCTATGTGTAGAGCTTCTGCTGACGGATAATAAGGAGCTTGCCCGGGATATAGCAAAAAAACTTGACGCAAATAACCGTGAGAGGCAGTCGATAGAAAACGAGATATTTGGCAGTGCTGAAATGAAAATCAGCAGCAGTGTAAATTTAAACCACGATAAGGTTATAGTATTGGATAGTGAACAGTGGCATATAGGAGTTATTGGAATAGTAGCTTCCAAGCTGGTTGAGAGATATCACCTGCCGACACTTCTCATAACAAGGGAAGGCGACATTGGAAAGGGCTCGGCCCGAAGCATACCCCGTTTCAATTTATATGAAGCCATGGCTAAATGCAGCGATCTTTTCGAAAAGTTCGGCGGACATGAATTGGCAGCGGGCTTCACAATTAAAACCGATAAAATAGATGAACTCAGAAAAAGAATGAACCTGGAAGCAGAGAGCATCCTCGGAAAAGAGAAACTTATGCAGGAGGTGCTTGTTGATTACAAGCTTTCTCCAAAAGATATAAGTCTTAATACAGTAAAACAGCTTAGAATGCTTGAACCTTTTGGAATCGGGAATCCAAGCCCATTGTTTGTATATAGGGGATTGAAGCTTCTTTCTGCAAAAGCAGTGGGTAATGACAGCAAACATTTGCTGTTTAACGTGTTTGACGGCGTTAATGAAATACGATGTATTGGTTTTAATTTAGGAAATATGCAAAGGTTATTATCAATTGGTAAAAAAATTGATATAATATGTAATGTGGAAAACAACATCTGGAATAATATCGAAAGCTTGCAATTAAGCGTTAAAGATATTAAACTGGCAATAAAATAAAGGCGGGGGTAAGAATATGAATTTAGACAACTACATAAGGGTAATTGAAGATTTTCCAAAGGAAGGCATAAGCTTTAAGGATGTTACAACACTGGTCAAGGATGGAGAAGCTTACAAATACGCCATAAAATCCATCGCTGAAAAATTAAGGAATTTGAATGTGGATGTTGTAGTCGGGCCTGAAGCAAGAGGGTTTATTTTTGGAGCACCTGTTGCTTATGAATTGGGTGTCGGCTTTGTACCGGTGAGAAAGCCGGGAAAACTACCTGCCGAAACAGTACGTTATGAGTATAAGCTGGAGTACGGGATGGACGCGCTGGAGATACACAAGGATGCCATAAAACCGAGAGCCCGGGTTGCTGTTATAGACGATCTGCTTGCAACAGGCGGGACTATATTATCTGCAGTTAAGCTGGTTGAAGCTCTTGGTGGAAAAGTGGTACATGTCGGATTCCTGATAGAGCTTGAAGGTCTTAACGGAAGAGATAATTTGAAAGATTACGAGGTAAGTTCTATTATTAAATATAATTATTAATCCAGATAACCACTTTATTAAGTCCAATTAAAGCCGCTATAGAAATTTACAATTGATAAAATAAAATAAATGTACTAAAATATATTTTAAGCTGGTGAAGCCAGCTTTTTTCATAACGAATAGGAGCAAATATTCCACCAAAAATTGAATGCTCCGTCAATGAGTTTCATAAAAGGCTTCCATGGTCGTTAAGATGCTTCAATAGAAGCCTTTTTTATATAAATAAATAATATACTTCAATTCAGACTATTAACGCTCTAAAAGTTGGTGTTTTTTATGTTACAAGAACTTATAAATATAATAAAAAAGTACAACCCTCTAAGCGATGTTGAAATTGTTGAAAGGGCTTATAATTTTGCCGAAAAAGCTCATGATGGACAGAAGAGGGTATCCGGGGAAGACTACATTATTCATCCCATTGAAGTTGCTAAAATTTTGGCTGAGTTGAATATGGACAATATTACAATAGCGGCCGGGATACTGCATGATATTATTGAAGATACGGATTACAGCTACGATGATTTAAAGAATATATTCGGTGAGGAAATCACACTTCTGGTTGACGGGGTAACCAAGTTAGGAAAACTTGAATATAAGACAAAAGAAGAACAGCAGGCTGAGAGCCTTAGAAAAATGTTTATTGCTATGGCAAAGGATATCAGGGTAATACTTATAAAACTAGCCGACAGGCTGCATAATATGAGGACCCTGAAGTACATGCCCCACGAAAAGCAAAAGGAAAAAGCAAAGGAGACCATGGAAATATACGCTCCCATCGCTCACAGGCTTGGTATATCCAAGATAAAATGGGAAATGGAAGATTTGGCTTTGAGGTATCTTGAACCAAAGGGATACTATGATTTGGTGGAAAAGGTAGCAAAGAAGAGAAAAGAAAGAGAAGACGAAATAAATAAGGTTATTGAGATACTTACAGAAAAGGTGAAGGAAGTCGGTATCGAAGCCCATATAGAGGGAAGACCCAAAAGTTTTTACAGCATCTACAGAAAAATGTACTATCAGAACAAAACCTTTGAGCAGATATTTGACCTTACCGCTGTAAGGATAATTGTTGATACAGTTAAGGATTGCTATGGAGTGCTGGGGATAGTCCATACATTATGGAAGCCCATACCCGGAAGATTCAAGGATTATATTGCAATGCCCAAGCCTAACATGTACCAATCCCTCCATACAACGCTGATTGGCGCGGAAGGCCAGCCCTTCGAGGTTCAGATAAGGACCTGGGAGATGCACAAAATTGCTGAAATCGGTATAGCAGCTCACTGGAAATATAAAGAGGGTAAAACCTCACAAAGCGAATTTGATGAAAAGCTTAAATGGCTGCGCCAAATGCTTGAGTGGCAGAATGAAATAAAAGACACAAGGGAGTTTATGGAAACCCTCAAGGTAGACCTGTTTACCGATGAAGTCTACGTGTTTACTCCAAAGGGGGATGTGGTAGATTTACCGGTAGAGTCGACTCCGATTGACTTTGCTTACAAGATACACAGCCAGATTGGAAATAAGTGCGTTGGGGCAAAAATAAACGGAAGAATAGTTACACTGGATTACAAGCTCCAGAATGGGGATATAGTTGAAGTTATTACCTCTGCAAATTCCAATGGGCCAAGCCGTGACTGGCTGAAAATTGTAAGAAGCTCACAAGCGAAAAACAAGATAAAGCAATGGTTTAAAAAAGAAAAAAGAGAAGAAAATATTCAAAAAGGAAAGGAACTTCTGGAAAAAGAAGTACGGAGGCACGGATTCACTCCGGCGCAGCTTTTGAAGCAGGAGTGGCTGGAGCTCGTACACAAGAAGTTCAGCCTGCACACTGTAGATGATTTGTATTCCTCTCTGGGATTTGGCGGCTTGACCACCAACCAGGTTGTAATAAAGCTAAAGGAGGAATACAGGAAATCCATTAAAGCTGAAGAGCGGGAAGAGGATATACTTGACAAACAGCTTGAAAAGGCTCAGGACCGGAAGAAACGTCATCATGAAACAGGAGTTAAGGTTAAAGGTATAGAAAATATAATGGTAAGGTTTTCGAAGTGCTGCAACCCGGTACCCGGTGACGAAGTCATAGGTTATATTACAAAAGGCAGGGGCGTCTCAGTACACAGAACTGACTGCCCGAATGTTTCGGACCTTATGGAAGAGCCGGATAGGCTTATTGAAGTTGAATGGAACAGCCAGACCAAAGTTTCTTACAACGCAGATGTAGAAGTAAGGGCTAGCGACAGGAAGGGACTGCTTGCTGAAATAACCACTATAATAGATGAAAGCAAGATAAATATTACTTCATTCCACTCAAGAACGACGAAGGACAAGATAGCAATAATAAATTTCATTCTTGAAATAACTGATATTGAACAGTTGAACAAACTGATAAGGAAATTCAGAAAAATAGAAGGCGTAATGGACGTTTTCAGAGCAAAGCAATAATAACGGGCGATGGGCAATAGGGTAGTAAAGAAGCTATTATTGAACCAAAAGTCAAAAGCTTATAAAGACAGGAGGATAAGATGAGAGCGGTAATACAAAGAGTAACCAGCGGAAGTGTAACTGTAGAGGGCAGAATTACAGGAAATATAGGAAAGGGTTTCGTGGTACTGCTGGGAGTTAATGAGAACGACACTGCAGATGATGTGGTCTATATGGCGGACAAAATAGTAAACCTAAGGATTTTTGAAGATGAAGATGAAAAAATGAATCTGTCGCTTATGGATATAAAGGGTGAACTGTTGGTTGTTTCACAGTTTACACTTTACGGCGATTGCAGGAAGGGAAGAAGACCGAACTTTATGAGTGCCGCAAGGCCGGAAAAGGCAGAAGCTCTTTATAATGATTTTGTAAGCAAGTGCAGGAAAATGGGAGTAAAGACAGAAACGGGAATTTTTCAGGCAGATATGAAAGTAAGCATAGAAAATGACGGACCTGTTACCGTAATAGTTGACAGTGAGAAGATAATATAAATATTGTCATATATTGATTTCAGATGGAGGCTTAAGCATGGAATTCAAAAGACTTCCACTGGGTATATACCAGGCAAACTGTTATATAGTGAATGACGAAAAAACAGAGGAATCTGCAGTTATAGATCCCGGAGGGGAATTTGAAGAGATTAGGAAACAACTGGAGGCTAATAAGCTTAAGGTTAAATACATCATACTGACTCATGCACACGGTGACCATATAGGAGCACTGGAGGAGCTGAAGGAGTACTCAAAGGCACCTGTCTGCCTTCATAAGCAAGACCTTGAAATGCTTAGGAGCAGCAAGAAAAACTTATCTTCAGTGATGGGATATAACAGTGTTGAAATGGAGGGGGACCGTCTTCTGGACGACGGGGAGGTATTGGTGCTTGGAGATACAAAGCTTGAAATAATACATACTCCCGGACATTCGGAAGGAAGCATATGCGTCAAATGCGAAAACGTATTGTTCTCCGGAGATACACTGTTTGCTCGCTCAATAGGACGGACCGACCTTGAAGGAGGATCCTACGAGGCAATAATAGAATCAATAAAGAGCAAACTGCTGGTTTTGGCAGGCAATACCGTCGTATATCCAGGGCATGGCGGTGCAACAACAATAAATGATGAAAAAAACAATAATCCGTTTCTGCAATAGAATAAATAGATTGTTACACTGCGTCAATGGATGAATATGCTCCCGGCAAACGGAAAGAATAATAGAAGATTATTATTAAGGTTCGGTAAAAAAGGTATAAAGGCAATGTACACCGGAAACCTGTATATGGGAGGTTCTGTCAATGAACAAGTCTTCTAAAAAAATGTTGGACGGGAAGCATAAGAGTCGTGTTTTTGACGAGTATAACGAGCTTGTTGATATGATCGAGTCTGGAATGGAAGATTATGAAATTGCTGCAGAGCTGGGTGTGTCTGCAAATTATGTTACGGAAGTAAAAAAAGATTTTTATAATGATTATGTTTAGGGGATATTATGATAGTCTTAAAATTGATAGACCATGATTATAACTATGAAGTTTCCGACATCTTAAGAATGTATTTTGGCAAATCTGAAATAAGGTCGGAAGAAGCTTTGGCAGATAGCCAAAGCTTTTTACAGTCAGAAGATTATTTGGTCATAAGTGCGCTATGTAAAGATAATGGCAAATATGTATGCACATCGGAAATTTCCACAAAGGACAGGAATGAGAAACATTCTGAGATACTGGATGCTTCAGAGCCATCGCAAAAAGACCTGAAAAGATTGATTAAAAAATCGATGTACAAGCTTATGACTAAAGTATTCGATAAAGAGTTCCCATGGGGTATACTTACGGGTATAAGGCCGGTTAAAATTGTTCATGACCTATTGGATAAGGGGTTTCCGAAGGAAAGTATAATAAACAGGCTCCAAAGCGAATACCTGATGAGCAGGGACAGGGCAGAGCTGTCATTGGAAATTGCAAATATCGAGAGACCTTTTATATATCCTATGAGGGATAACTCCTTAAGCCTTTATATAGGAATACCATTCTGCCCAAGCAGGTGCCATTATTGCTCCTTTACCTCCAACCCGATCAGCCGGTTTAAGGATTCAGTGGATACGTACGTGGAGAGCCTGATGAAAGAGATAAAGGAAGTTTCCAATTATTTGAATAATGAGGGCTTTTCTGTACAGACCGTATATATTGGCGGTGGGACTCCTACAGTATTGAATGAGATACAATTGAAAAGACTTATCGACTGTATTAATAACTGTTTTAGCAGAAGCTTTGAGGAGTTTACCTGTGAGGCCGGAAGGCCGGATTCAATAAATGCAGCGAAACTGCAGGCCATGAAGGCAGGCGGGGTTACCAGGATAAGCATTAATCCGCAAACAATGAAGAATGAAACGCTGCGCAGAATTGGAAGAGTGCACAGCACCGAATCTGTGCTTAAAAGCTTCGCTATGGCAAGAGAAGCGGGCTTTAGAAACATTAACATGGATATGATAGTGGGGCTTCCCGGTGAAAAACTGGACAGTGTCGCCTATACCCTTGATGAAATAAAAAAACTGGCTCCGGACAGTGTAACAGTCCATACAATGGCAATAAAGAGGGCATCGGTATATAATGAGCATTTCAAGGAAATTGAGCTGCCCGATGATGATGAAGTATCCGCAATGATGGAATACACAAAGGAATTCCTCAGGGGTATGAATATGCATCCTTATTATCTGTACCGCCAGAAACATATGCTTCAGAACCTGGAGAACATAGGCTTTTCAAGGAAAGGCCTTGAGTGTATATACAATATGCAAATCATAGAAGAAAAACAGACAATAGTTGCTTTTGGCGCAGATGCAGTTACAAAGGTTGTAATCGGAAGTGAGAACAGGATTGAAAGGCAGCACAATATAAAAGATGTGAAGCTCTATATAAATAATGTCGATGAAATGATTAAGAAAAAAATTGAACAACTGAAAATTATCAATAATACCATTTATATCAATACATAGAAATTATTTACATTTACTTTTGCATGTTATAAAATATAGTTATACTACATGGGAAGCTTAATCTATTAAGTTTTAATTAGAAAGGAAGGATACGAATGAAAAGACTAGAATTTTAGGCTTACTGGTATTGACTGCTTTACTAATGACAACGTTAATAGTTTATGCAAATCCTAACACTGAGGTAATAGTGGCGCCGGACTATATTGATCCTTGTCCCGAAAGTCCAGGTGGGGTTCATGATGGGGTGCTAGTAAACTACTATTATGAATTGCGCTCTGGAACCAAATATGAAGACAGTACTCATGTTTGCGTGGTCGGAAAGTATGTCTGCTCCGGGTGTGGAGAGGCAATATATATTGAGGGCATACCCGGTGCGCAGATAGGTTATTATGTATTTGGTGGCTATGCAAATGAAGTATTTAGTCTTCAAGGCGTAACTATAGTTTTAGCAGAGGCGAGTAATATAAAATATACAACATCAACAAATCTATCATATTGGAGTTTTAGGTATTAAGAAAAAGGGTGAATAGAATGAGCTTTTTTAACCAGTCTTTTTACAACGAACAAGATAAGATTATGACAAATATTAGAGAAATTGAGAAGAGCGGTGGTTCGTTCAAAAAACAATTTGCTTAACAAGTCAAAGTGCACCGATTATAAGAAATCCCACAAGATTAGTATATTATATATAATAAGAAAGCTCTTTAAAAGAGAAAAAAAGTAAAAATATTTATTGAAAAGGCTATACATCTATGGCTTTTTCTTTTTACTCATATGCCGCTATTTAATCCATCATATAAAAATAATAATGGTTTAAAGAACTGAGAAATAAGAATTGAAAAAAATAATATTGACATTATGCAATTTGGATATTATAATTACAACAATGATTTGCAAAATATGAAAAACTTTGATTGGGAGAGTAATTAATCAAGGTTAAACAGGGAAAGGATATCGGAGCATTGAAAATGCCGTGACTGGAAGTATCCTTATTACTGAGATTATTGAAGGACACCCATGAGTTCGGCAGTTGAAAGTACAAAAGCAGCTTTGCTGCGGGGTAGATTGCCGCGTACATTCTGCGTTAAAGAAAAGAGATGGAGTATCCAAACAGGGTGGCACCGCGGAGTTAAGGCTTTCGTCCCTGACTAAAAGTCAGGCATGAGAGCCTTTTTTATGTTTAGTTTTACCACATAGTCAATGCAAATATTAGCAATAATAAATAATTGGAGGGATATATCATGTTGACACAGGCACCGAAGGGCACAAAGGATGTTTTGCCGTCAGAGGTTTACAAGTGGCACTATGTTGAAGAGATTATAAGGCAAATTTGTGCTGTAAACGGATACAGGGAAATAAGGACTCCTGCTTTTGAGCATACTGAGCTCTTTGAAAGAGGAGTAGGAGAGACCACCGATGTAGTTCAAAAGGAAATGTATACTTTTGAAGATAAAGGCGGAAGAAGCATAACATTGAAGCCTGAGGGGACTTCTCCTGCAGTAAGGTCCTTTATCGAACACAGTATGTATAATGAACCGCAGCCGACAAAAGTTTTCTATTTTACTCCGTGCTTCCGCTATGAAAAACCGCAGTCTGGCAGGCTTAGAGAACATCACCAGTTCGGGGTCGAAGCCTTCGGGACTCAGGATCCTTCGGTGGATGCAGAGATAATAAATATTGCAATGACCTTATATGAAAGACTTGGAGTAAAAGACCTTGAAATAAGAATAAACAGCGTAGGCTGTCCTAAGTGCAGGAAAGAATACAATAAGAAGCTGAAGGAATACCTCGGAAAGAAGCTTGATAATCTATGTGAGACCTGCAGGGACAGATTCAATAAAAACCCGATGAGGATAATAGACTGCAAGGAAGAGAAGTGCAAAGCACAGCTGACTGATGTGCCTTTTATGCTGGATAACATATGCGATGAGTGCAAGGAACACTTTGTAGGCTTGAAGCATTCCCTGGAGACACTTGGACTGAAATATACAATAGATCCGAAGATAGTAAGAGGTTTGGATTATTATACCAAGACTGCTTTTGAAATAGTTACGAACTTCAATGGAACCGAATTAACCGTATGCGGAGGCGGCAGATATGACGGACTTATAGAAGAATGCGGCGGCCCTGCAACACCCGGTATTGGTTTCGGACTGGGACTTGAAAGACTGCTGCTGGTAGTGGAAAACCAGGGAGTAGAGATTCCGAAGCCTGTTTATATGGACGTATATATTGCCAGCCTGGGAGCCTTGGGAACAGATGAAGCAATAAGGCAAGTAAAACTGCTTAGGAAAAACGGAATTAAAGCGGAAAAGGATTATCTGGGCAGGAGCCTGAAAGCCCAAATGAAATATGCCAATAAAATTAATGCAAGGTATGTAGTTGTCATAGGAGAAGAAGAAGTAAAAAACAACAGTATAAAGGTAAAAGATATGGGTACCGGCAGCGGGGATGAAATAAAAATGAATGAACTGTTGAGTTATTTAAGAGAGAGAATATAGGAGGGGGATTGTAATGAACAAATACAAAAGAACCCATATGTGCGGAGAGTTAAGTCTCGACAACCTTGGTGAAAAAGTGACCGTCACCGGCTGGGTGCAAAAAAGAAGGGACCTTGGAGGCTTGATATTTATCGATTTGAGGGACAGAAGCGGGATACTGCAGTGTACAGTCAACAAGGATGTAACCGAAGACGTTTTTAATGAAGCAACTAAGGTCAGAGGGGAATATGTTCTCGCCATATCAGGGGAAGTAGTACGAAGAGGCGAAACTGCCATTAACAAGAAAATGGCAACAGGTTATATAGAAATTGCGGTAAGCAGCCTGGAAATATTAAGCAAAGCTGAAACACCACCTATCTATATTGAAGATGACTTGAATGCTGCTGAATCCCTGAGGCTTAAATACAGGTATCTGGACTTGAGAAGGCCTTGTATGCAGAAGATACTTTTTACAAGGCACAAAGTAGCTAAAATTGTAAGGGACTATATGGACCAGAACGGCTTTATAGAAGTGGAAACGCCAATGCTCATTAAGACATCTCCTGAAGGTGCAAGAGACTATCTCGTACCGAGCAGGGTGCAGCCCGGAAACTTTTATGCATTGCCGCAGTCTCCTCAGCAGTACAAACAGATACTGATGGTATCAGGCTTCGACAAGTATTTTCAGATTGTAAAATGCTTCAGGGATGAAGATTTAAGAGCAGACAGGCAGCCTGAATTCACTCAGATAGATTTGGAAATGTCCTTTGTGGACAGCGAAGATGTCATGAAGGTTAACGAAGGACTTCTCAAGAGAGTATTCAAGGAAATTCTGGACGTAGATGTAGAACTGCCTTTAAAGAGGATGACATGGAAAGAAGCCATGGAAAGATACGGATCAGATAAACCGGATACCAGATTCGGGCTTGAACTTAAAGAAATAGGCGATATAGTCAAAAATGCAGAATTCAAGGTATTCTCTGATACTCTTGCAAATGGCGGTATCATAAAGGCCATTAACGGAGAAGGCCTTGGGGAAAAGCTAAGCCGCAAGGAAATAGACAGCCTCGGAGAATTTGTAAAGACATACAGTGCTAAAGGCCTGGCATGGATCAACATTACGGCAGAAGGAGTAAAATCTCCTATAGCCAAGTTCCTTAAAGAGGAAGAGCTTAACGGAATAATTCAGAGAGTCGGTGGAAAAATAGGAGATATAATTTTTATTGTTTCCGACCAGCCGAAGGTTGTATATGATTCTCTGGGACAGTTAAGGATCGAGCTGGGAAGAAGATTCGGGCTGATAGACAACAGCAAGTATAACCTGCTTTGGGTAACTGAATTCCCGCTGCTGGAATATGATGAGGAAGAAAAACGTTTTGTTGCAATGCATCATCCGTTTACCTGCCCCATGGACGAGGACCTGGAACTCCTGGATACCGATCCTGGAAAGGTAAGAGCTAAAGCATACGACATAGTATTAAACGGATATGAGTTGGGTGGAGGAAGCATAAGAATCCACAGGACGGAGCTTCAGGAAAAAATGTTCAGCCTCCTGGGCTTTACAAAGGAGCGTGCCTGGGCTAAATTCGGATACCTGCTTGAAGCTTTCAAATATGGTACTCCACCACATGGAGGGCTGGCCTTTGGACTTGACAGGCTGATAATGTTGCTCATAGGAACTGACAATATAAGGGATGTCATTGCTTTCCCGAAAACACAAACAGCAAGCTGCCTTATGACAAATTCGCCTTCACCGGCAGAAGATAAACAGCTTCAGGAACTGCACATTGAAGTAAAACTTTAATTAAAAAAGGCTTCTATTGAAGCATCTTAACGACCAAGGAAGCCTTTTATGAAATGCATTTAACGGAAAGTGTCACACTAAGGAAATCTATACTTTCCTATGCATTATAAAACAAAGCCCTGCCCTGACCGTTTAATAGTTTGGTTTTAATGTCAGTGCAGGGTTTTTTGGAGGTATATATGGGACCGTTTTCCAGAACAGAGCTGCTTATAGGTACTGAAGGTATCGAAAAGCTTAAAAGCAGCAAGGTAGCAATATTCGGTATCGGGGGTGTGGGCTCTTATGCAGCTGAAGCCCTTGGAAGATGCGGAATAGGCACCTTGATTTTAATTGATTATGATTATATTTGTATTACTAATATAAACAGGCAGGTACATGCAATACGAAAGACTGTCGGCAAATCTAAGGCTGAAGTAATGAGGGATAGACTCCTGGAGATAAATCCGGAAGCCAATATTATAGTTCATAAAGAGTTGTATAATGAAGAAACTTCGGAGAAGCTATTGCTTCCTGAATATGATTATGTCGTTGATGCAATAGATATGGTAACGTCAAAAATCAATCTCATAATGAAGTGCAACGAAATGAACATTCCGGTAATAAGCTGTATGGGGGCAGGAAACAAACTTGATCCGACAAAGTTGGAGATAACGGATATTTATAAGACTTCAGTATGCCCGTTGGCAAAGGTCATGCGCTATGAACTCAGAAAAAGAGGTATAAAAAAACTTAAGGTAGTCTATTCAAAAGAAGATCCAATAACTCCTATAGAAGGCATTGCAGATTGTAAAACAAACTGTGTATGTTCTCATAAGGAAACTGCAAATTGTACGAAAAGAAGGCAGATTCCCGGAAGTATATCCTTTGTACCTTCTGCAGCGGGACTAATACTTGCTTCTGCGGTAGTCAGGGACCTGGTTGGTATAAAATATACCTATTGATGAATAAAAGGGTATAGTAAATTTCCATAATAAAATTAGAAAAAAAGGTTGACAATTCGGTGAATTGTAATATAATAATATTAGGATACCGGTACGGGGTATAGGAGGGATAGATTGGAAAATAAAGCGGAGGCTAAAGAAGAGATACTTAGCCGCATGAAAAAGATTGAAGGACAGGTAAAGGGCATACAAAAAATGATTGAAGAAGACAAGGAATGCAGTGATGTAATGGTGCAGATATCCGCAATAAGGTCAGCTATAAATAAAGTCGGCGGCGTAATAATGGACAGATATATAAAAGAATGTGTAAAGGGAAAACTATTACATGAAAAAGACGAAGAAAAAATTGAGGAAATTATAGATACCATAGTAAAATATGTAAAATAGGAATGGTAAAAGTATGATTGAAACAGGAAGAGTAATAGGGATTGATGGAAATCAGGCAAGAATAATGATAAACAGAGGTACTGCCTGAGGGGAATGCGGAGCCTGCCAGGTAGGAAGGGAAAAACTTGAAATGGTATTAACTGCTGATAATGACGTAGGTGCTGATATTGGCGACACAGTTGAAATAGAGCTTGAAACTGTAAACCTTCTATCAGCCAGCCTGATAGCTTATGGATTGCCACTTTTAAGTTTAATGCTTGGAATTTTCGCCGGATATTTCGGCCTTTTAGCCTTGGGTATGAGTGACGGTATATCACAGGCTGTAGGGGCTTTCACAGGCCTTATCGCAATGGCATTGACTTTTGCAGCAATAAAGTATAATGAAGATAAAATAAAAAACATGAAAAAATTTAAGCCGCAGTTGGTGGGAGTTAAACCCAAGGATGGGGACTAATGGTCTATCTACAATAGTTTCAAGCTGTATATTTTATCAAAATGGATAAAATAAAAAAGAAAAGAAAAAACAATTTTATATTATGTATATCGTAGCTTTGAAAGGAGTTTTTCTAGTGAGTAAAAACGTGCAAACAGTGAACCAGCAAAATTTCGATAATGAGGTATTAAAGTCTGATAAGCCTGTATTGGTGGATTTCTGGGCTGCCTGGTGCGGTCCATGCAGGATGGTTTCGCCTGTAATAGATCAGATAGCAGAAGAGTTTGAAGGTAAAGTAAAAATAGCTAAAGTAAATGTGGATGAAAACCCGGAGCTGGCAGGAAAGTATGATATCATGAGCATTCCATCCGTGTTTCTCTTCAATAATGGAAGGAAAGTAGACGGTATTATAGGTGCCAGACCGAAACAGGTTTTCGAGGACATGGTAAAAAGACACATATAGTAAATTTCACTAAAGCGCTTATAATATAAGCGCTTCTTATATTTATATAAATAAATATAATATAAGCAACTGTCCAGCACTGGTTTAATTTCCAATATGCGTATGCTATAATCAAATCTAACGCTTTGGTAGTTGAAAAACCTTTAATTAATATATTCAGGAGGCTTTATACTATGAAACTGGATTCAGTTAGAAAAGTTGACAGCGAAGTTGCAGAAGCAATAAAAAAGGAGCTATGGAGAGAAAGAAACAAAATCGAGCTAATTGCTTCAGAGAATTTTGTTTCACCTGCAGTATTAGAGGCATTGGGAACTGTTCTGACAAACAAATATGCTGAAGGTTACCCGGGAAAGCGTTATTACGGCGGATGTGAATACGTTGATGTGGTAGAGGATCTGGCCCGAGAGAGGCTAAAAGCCCTATTCGGTGCTGATCATGCAAATGTACAGCCGCATTCAGGGTCGAATGCAAATGAAGCAGTGTATTTAACCGTACTTCAACCCGGTGATGTTGTCCTGGGAATGGATTTATCCCATGGCGGACACCTGACCCATGGGAGCCCTGTGAATATATCAGGGAAGTATTTCAAGTTCATTCACTACGGAGTTTCAAAGGAAACAGGGGTAATAGATTACGATAACGTAAGGGAACTGGCCTTAAAGAACAAACCTAAGCTTATCGTGGCTGGCGCCAGTGCATATCCCAGGAAAATTGACTTTAAGGCTTTTAAGGAGATAGCAGATGAAGCAGGTGCTTTGCTTATGATTGATATGGCGCATATAGCAGGCCTTGTTGCTGCCGGATTGCACGAAAGTCCTGTGCCCTATGCCGACTTCGTAACTACCACTACCCACAAAACCCTGAGAGGCCCAAGGGGCGGTGCGATACTGTGCAAGGAGGAATATGCAAAGGCGTTGGATAAATCAATATTCCCCGGCATGCAAGGCGGTCCGTTGATGAATATAATTGCAGCAAAGGCAGTCAGCTTTAAGGAAGCCATGAGCGATGACTTTAAAAATTATCAGAAGCAAATTTTGAAAAATGCAGCTGCTTTGGCTTCAGCACTTAAAGACAAAGGCTTTGAACTTGTTTCGGGAGGAACCGACAACCACCTGATGCTCTTGGATTTGAGAAACAAGAATACGACCGGAAAGGATGCAGAAAAGCTGCTGGACGAAATAGGAATTACAACCAACAAGAACACCATTCCATATGACCCTCAGAGTCCTTTTATAACAAGCGGATTGAGAGTCGGAACTCCTGCAGTTACAACAAGGGGCTTCGTGGAAGCCGACATGGCTGAAATAGCCGACATAGTATCAACGATAATAAAAAAACCGGAATTGAAGCAGGAATGTGCAGGAAGAGTTGCGGAATTATGCAAAAAGCATCCGTTATACAAGGAATTTGAATAGAAATTGAAGCTTGTACGCGTAAACTTGCCCTATAACCGTTAGTCTATTATAATAAAGGTATATCCAAAATAATGGGTATATCTTTTCGTTTTTTTGCATGAGAGAAAATATGTGAGGTATTAATTTATGACTGTAAACCTGCTTTATAAGTCAATAATTGACACTATTTTAAAAAATATAGATGTAGGTATAAATGTAGTAGATGATGAAGGAAAGACCATAGTATACAATCAGGCTATGGCAGACCTTGAGGGTCTGGATATAAATGAAGTAATGGGAAAAAGCATATTGGATATATTCCCAAGCTTAACTGCTGAGACCAGTACGCTGCTGACGGTATTAAAGACAAGGAAGCCACTATATGAGCGCTATCAGACATACCTGAACAATAAAGGAAGACAGATAACAACCATCAATAGCACAATACCGTTGATGATTGCTCCTTCAAAATATGGGGCACTTGAAATCGCAAAAGATATAACAAAGGAAAAAGAACTGTCTGACAAGCTTGATTATCT
This sequence comes from Caulobacteraceae bacterium, assembly GCA_050261415.1. Lineage (GTDB taxonomy): Bacteria > Bacillota > Clostridia > Lutisporales > Lutisporaceae > JBLNDG01. The sequence goes on from JBLNDG010000056.1 coordinate 16,777, forward strand.
GCATCACGAACTTGCTGCAAAAAACCTTGAAGATAATAACCTAAAGGGTTATACCTTCAGAAATCTTATAGGGGTGGATGAAAAATTCCTGCGCACTGTTGAGATAGCAAGGAGAGCTGCAAAATCGACTTCTACCGTCCTGATATTCGGGGAAACAGGTACGGGAAAGGAGCTTTTTGCTCAGAGCATCCACAATGAAAGCAGCAGAAAGTATAAGCCCTTTATAGCTCAAAACTGCGCAGCACTTCCGGAATCATTGCTTGAAGGAATACTTTTTGGAACAACAAAGGGCAGCTTTACAGGGGCGATAAACAGGCCCGGCTTGTTTGAACAGGCGAATGGCGGAACGCTTCTCCTCGATGAAATAAACTCAATGGGGCAGCAGCTCCAGGCAAAGCTTCTGAGAGTATTGCAGGAGGGATATGTAAGAAGAATAGGCGGACTCTCCGACATACCGATAGACGTAAGGATACTTGCGACTACCAACGAAGACCACGCAACCATTTTGAACAAGGGAATAATAAGAAGGGATTTATATTACCGCCTGAATGTAATTTCAGTCAACATTCCTGCATTAAGGGAGCGAAAAAGCGATATACCTATCCTGATTGACCACTTTATAAAAAAATATAATGCAATTCTAAAAAAAGATGTGTGGTATATATCCAATGAGGTTAAGGAAGCCTTCATGCGTTATAATTGGCCCGGTAATGTGAGGGAGCTTGAAAATGTAATAGAAAGTGCAATAAATATGATAAATAAAGGGCATATATTAAGACAGGAGCATATATCACAAGACGTATACGAATTGTTGTTTACACCGGGAATTGATAAGTACAGCATGGGAATGGGAGAAGAGGGTTCTTTGGACAAAATAATGGAGCAGGTAGAAAAATCTTTGATTCTAAAAGCCTTAAAGGAGACTTCCAATAACATTTCCAAAAGTTCGGAAAAGCTTGGGATTAAGAGGCAGACTTTACAGCACAAGCTTAAAAAATATGGAATAAAGATAAAGGAATGAGTCATACTCATTCCTTTATCTTTATAAATATAGGTTTTCGTTTTTTAAATATTGTATAGTATTTGAACCCAATTTCGGATAAAAGATTTAAAGCATTTTTGAAATCATAGCCTACGCAATTAGGAGTATGTGCATCTGATCCCAGTGTTATTATTTCACCGCCCAAATCCTTATATAGCTTTATTATTTCTGTTAAAGGATGATAGGAACTGAGATTATAACGTTTACCTGAAGTATTTACCTCAATTCCTTTGTTGGCTTTGATAAGTTTTTTTAATACATCCTCAATGTACTCTCTGTATGTAACAAAGCTGAACCCGCCTTCACCATGAACAAGGTTACGCCTCACACCGTCCAGGTGCCCCAACACATCAAAATCAGAAAAGTTGTCAAGGCATTGAAGCATATCAGTAAAGTAGTTGACAATACCCTGTGCATCACTAATTCCTTCAAGAAAACAGCTTCTGTACATTTCCTTTTTACCTATGCAATGTATTGAACCTATTATAAAATCATAATCCCTGCCATGTAAGAACTCGGAATTTTCTTTTGAAATGTGGGGCTGCAATCCTAGTTCAATACCTGTATACAATTCCAAGGGACCTGGTAACATACTCCCAATGCTTTCAATTTCATGCTTGTGCTTGCTAAAGGGATAGCCATATTTTTGTTCAGGGTCTGCATAATCAAGGTCTACATGATCGGTAAAGCAAACACCCTGTAATCCTGAATCAAATGCCGACCGAGCCATGCTGAGCATGGTCGAGCTGGAATCGGGTGAATAGTTTGAATGAATGTGGTAGTCGTACATTTTAATATCCTCCATATTGAATATAGAATGCTTTAATTGGTAAATAATACACTATTGCAGTAAGAACAATCGTCTGTCGGTAATTCATTATAAGAATGCAAATTATTTTGCATGGTATTTTTTCTTGAGATGTTCATTTGTGGTAATTCATGCTTTACAGTGAATACACTTTTAGCACTGCTGCAAAAATATTTGCATAATAGCAAAAATATTTGCAGCAAATATTTTTATTTAAAAATACAGAAATTTTTGATATATGACCTAAAAAATATAAAACTCAGCAAAATGAATATCTCGGAGTTACCCCTGATGACCATAGTTTTATTATATCAATTGGCATGGAGTTTGCAAATAATAAATACAACAAATAAAACTCAAATTAGGGAGGTTCGTTTATGAGAAAAGAAAACGTTAAAGTCATTATCTGGGGCTTGGGCGCGATGGGTAAAGGTATGGCCGAAATGCTCCTTAAGAAAAAAGGCGTAGAAATCGTCGGGGTTGTTGGAAGAGGAGCCAAAATTGGCAAGAGTATGTATGATTTCCTTGATGTAGAAAGAGGCAGCAGACCGGATATAAAAATAGGGGCCCTTGAGGATGTCATAAAGGAGAAGTCTGCAGATGTAGTACTTATTTGTACGGACTCATTTACAAGAAATGCTTTTGACAAGATAAAATTCTGTCTGGAAAAGAAAATCAATGTAATATCCAGTGCGGAAGAGATGTCATATCCAAAAGCTAAGGAACCAAAACTGGCGGAAGAATTGAATAGAATTGCAAAAGCAAATGGAGTAACAGTACTTGGAACAGGAATAAACCCGGGACTTATGATGGATCTTCTTGTTGTAATATTTACAGGTGCATGTGAAGAGGTTGAGCATGTACTGGCAAGAAGAGTAAAC
>JBLNDG010000057.1:0-15306 GCA_050261415.1 Caulobacteraceae bacterium
TGGGCCGTCCAGTTTGCCTTTGGTTTTTATAGCGTAATGCTTACTTCCACTTTGCTGGGCCTATTGACGATGATCCTGTTCAAGCCCCGTTCATGGTGCGTGTACTGCCCGATGGGAACCATGACGCAGGGAATCTGCCAAATTAAACATAAAAATGAGAGAAGCCGGTTGTAGAAACAATCGGCTTTTTTCGACAAATTATGACAAGCCCACCAACTCTAATTATTCCTGCTTGTATAGTAAAATATAAAATGTATTATAATAAAAATATAAACTAATTTTTATTACTAATGTAACATTATGAATATTTTGATACATGAACTTTGATAGAAAATTTATAATAATATCGATTTATCGAATTATAACAGGGAATAAAGAATAGAAAGGCCATTTATTGCAATGTAATAATTTTAGATATAAATATTAATTAATTACATATGGAAGGTGACATTGAATGACCGTTGAACCTATCAGGAATAAAGGTAAAATCAAGCAAATGTATCATTATCTGGCTGGAAAGGAAATGAAATATGGACTGCTTTTCAAATTCGGTCTCAATACAGGTTTAAGAATAAGTGATATCCTTCCAATAAAAGTTAAAGATGTTTATAGTGAGAATGGAGGTTTTCGCGAGTATTTGATACTAAATGAAAAGAAAACAGGGAAGGAGAAAAAAATTAAACTTAACTCAGCTTTACGAAAGGCCATCGAAGCTTATGTGGAATATGAAAAGCTGAAACCTGACAACTACCTTTTCTGGAGCAAAAAAGGCAAACATATCGGCAGGGTGCAGGCTTACCGTGTATTGAAAGAAGCTGCTGATATAATAGGGATTGAGAATTTTGGAACCCATAGTCTTCGCAAGACATGGGGGTATTGGACCTACAAGGCATCCCGCTATAATATAGGCCTGATCATGGATACTTTTAACCATAGCTCACAAAGTATAACACTAAGATACATTGGTGTTAGCCAGGACCAGAAGGATGAGTTATATTCGCTTGTACAATTTTGACTATAGAGTAATCAAGTTACTTTTTAATGCAAAAGTAATAATGAGGCTTTCCAGGGGTTCTATTTTTAAGAATTAATTTACTCTTTTCATAAATTATGAAGGAAAATTTCGAATTATGTCGAATAATCTATGATGTATCAAAATATTCATATAGTTACATGAAAATTGACTATCCAGGTAACAGTGCTGTTTAGAAGTTGTGCTTCCTGCAAGATGGCTGATTTGGTGCGGCTTGCAGGTCATGTACCAGGGACTTAAAAAACGAGGAGGCTTTTAAGAATTATACAACTGTAACTATATGAGATTTAGTCTATCATCTGGCGGGAGAGAGTGCCAGGATTTAAAAAAGCATTGTATACCGGGAGAAGATATGAATAAAAAAGAGCTTATCAGGGAAGCTGCAACAAAAGTTATGGCTTGCGAAGGCTTTTATAATACTAAAATGCAAAATATAGCGGATAAAGCCGGCATTGCGATAGGTACTTTGTATTTGTACTTTAAGAGTAAGGAGGAAATTTTAAACTACATTTTTATGACTGAGTATTTAAAGAGACTTAAGTATGTAGAAAGCACGAAAGACAAAAAGATTTCATATTTGCAGCAAATAAAAGAATTTCTGAATTTCCACTTTAATCAATTGAAAAATAATCCTGACACTGCAAAGGTTCTGATACAGGAGTCGATAGATCCTGCATTGCATAAGTTGGAGTGGATCGATAAAACATTCAGCGGCATACCCGGGATATTCAAGCAAATGCTGGATAATGCAAAGAAAAACGGAGAGATAAAAGACATTGATACCGATATAATCGGCACAACTATATTTTTAGCTGCAAGGGCATTGGCATACACACTGCAGTTGGAGGGTAAAGAGAATGAGTACGATTACGCATTGGAACAGTTTTATTCATTTATTATAGAAGGCATTAAGAAATAATTTTTTATCTCGCAAAATGAATGAGGCCTCATTCACTATTAATGTATATTAATCAAATTATAGTGTATTAAATGAACAAGCTTTTAATAAAGGTGAGGATGAATTTTTATGAAAAGAGTTTTAATAACTGATGACGCTGCATTTATGAGGATGTCAATAAAAAGGATACTGGAAAAGAACGGTTTCGAGATAGCAGGAGAGGCTGAGAATGGCCGGGCGGCTATCAAAAAATATAAAGAGCTAAGGCCTGATATTGTAACAATGGACATTACAATGCCTGAAATGTCAGGGATTGATGCGCTTAAATCAATAAAGGAAATTGATCCGGGAGCAAATGTCGTTATGATTTCCGCAATGGGTCAGGAGGCGATGGTAAGAGAAGCAATAATGCTTGGAGCAAAATCTTTTATTATAAAACCATTTAAAGAAGAACATGTGGTAAAAACTCTTAATTATGTGTTATCTAAAGATAAATAAAAACTCCAGAAGGGGTGTAAATGTGTCAATAAAGTATCTAAATGATCCTATGCTTGATATGTTCATATTCGAAACGGCACAGCTTATTGAACAGCTCGAAACATCCATATTGTCCAGTGAAAAATCGAGTTGTTATACACAAGACGCAATTAATGAAATTTTCAGGATAATGCACACTATTAAAGGGTCCTCCGCTATGATGATGTTTGATAATATATCATCCCTGGCCCATGCCATGGAGGACTTGTTCTATTTCCTGCGTGAAGCGAAACCCCAGAATGTTCATTGTTCAACACTTTCGGATTTATTACTTGAAGGTGTTGACTTTATAAAAGTAGAGATAGAAAAGATCAAGAATGGTGATAATGCTGACGGGGAAGTTTCAACCCTAATTGATAATATAAAGGCATTTTTAGCTTCACTAAAACAGGACAACCCATCTTCTGCGTTTATAGGGGTCAAAGAAAGCAATAATACCAAAAAGCAGCAATACTATATAAGCCCGGAAAGGGCTGAAACTTCTGCTCCGAAGAATGCCTTCAAAGCAGTCATACATTTTGAAGAAGGCTGTGAAATGGAGAATATCCGGGCCTTTGCGGTTGTTCATAATCTCAAGGGAATTGCTGATGAGTTGTTTTACATACCGGGAGACATAATTGACAATGACGATAGTGCAGAAATCATACGGAAGGAAGGGTTCAGGGTTTATATTAAGGCAGACTGCTCATATGAAAACCTACGTGAATCATTAACGCAGACCATTTTCCTTAAAGATTTGGAGTTGACCCAACTGGAGAACGGTGAGTTTGACGAGACAAAGAGGACAATTCTTAAAAATACTCAAAAAGCACAACCAAGAAACAAGCAAGATATGGAAGACATGAGTCCGGGTGGCAAGGATATTCAAGTTGCCTCAACCCAACAGAGCATTATCAGTGTAAACGTTTCCAAATTGGACAGGCTGTTGGACCTAATGGGGGAAATGGTGATTGCGGAAGACATGGTAATACAAAACCCTGATTTAAAAGGCCTTGAGTTGAATAACTTCCAAAAGGCGGCACGACAACTGCACAAGATTACCAGTGAAATGCAGGATATGGTAATGTCTATCCGAATGGTGCCCATAGCAACAACTTTTCATAAAATGCACCGCATAGTACGGGATATGAGCAAGAAGCTGGGCAAAGAAGTCCAGTTGAAGCTTGTAGGAGAAGATACAGAAGTAGATAAGAATATTATCGAGCATATATCTGATCCACTTATGCATCTTATTAGAAATTCAATTGACCATGGAATTGAGCCGCCTGAAGACAGGCAAGCCTTAGGGAAACCTCAAACCGGAACAATATCCCTTGAAGCTAAAAGCGCAGGAAGTGATGTCCTTATAATCGTGAGAGATGACGGAAAAGGTTTAAACAAAGAAAAGATACTCCAAAGGGCGAGAGAGAATGACCTGCTCACCAAGCCGGAAAGCGAAATGAGTGAGCAGGAAATATACAACCTGATTTTTCTTCCCGGGTTTACAACAAAGGATTATATTTCCGAATACAGCGGCCGCGGAGTCGGAATGGATGTAGTAGTTAAAAATATCGAAGCGGTTGGCGGTTCGATATCGGTAGAAAGCGTTGAAGGGGAAGGTTCCGCGATTACTCTCAAAATCCCGTTAACCCTTGCGATTATAGACGGCATGAACATAAAGGTTGGAAATTCCCGTTACACCATACCGACTATCTCCATTAAAGAATCATTCCGGCCGAAAGATTCGGATATTGTCAGAGACCCCGATAACAATGAAATGATAATGGTCCGCGGCCAGTGCTACCCGATACTGCGCCTGCATGAATGTTACGCAGTGACGTCGGCTATTACCGATTTGACCCAAGGGATACTCATAATGGTGGAGGCGAAAGACAAAGTTGTATGCATATTTGCGGATGAACTGTTGGGGCAGCAGCAGGTAGTGGTCAAGGCACTTCCCAACTACATAAAAAATTTGCGGAAAATAAAGGGATTAACAGGCTGCACATTGCTTGGAGATGGCAGTATCAGCCTTATTATTGATGTTGGTGAGCTTGTTTGAAGAAATAAGTGAAAATAGCAGGACCCAACAAAAGAAAAATCAAGATAAAGAAAGGAGATGTGAAAATGGCTCAGATTGCGACACAGGAGACGTTTGAGCAGGAGGAGGAAGATACTCAAAAGGGTAGGTTTTTAACTTTCTCCCTGGGTAAGGAAACCTATGGAATAGAAATCAAGTATGTCACCGAAATCATAGGTATCCAGGCAATAACGGAAGTACCTGAGCTGCCGGAGTACATTAAAGGCATAATCAATTTGAGGGGCAAGATAATACCTGTAATGGACGTAAGGCTCCGCTTCAAGAAAGAGTCAAGGGAATACAACGACAGGACCTGCGTGATAGTGGTGGATATCAAGGATATATCCGTAGGGCTTATCGTTGACAGTGTTTCCGAGGTGCTTTCAATTCCTGAGCAGGATATTGTTGAACCACCGCAAATGAGCAAAGGTTTTGGCAACAGGTACATAAAAAACATCGGCAAAGTCGGAAATGACGTAAAGCTTCTGATTGACTGTGAAAAGCTGCTTAAAGAAGATGTACTTGAGGGCTTGAACGATGTATTGTAAGAAACAAATAGGGGTGAATACATAATGAAATGGTTTTATAATTTAAAAATTGCAGTAAAGCTAATAATTGCGTTCATTATTGTAGCATTGATAGCAGGCGTGGTTGGAGTAATAGGCCTTATGAATCTTAACGAAATAAGCAAAGCTGATAAGCTGCTGTATGAGGAAAACACTCTGGGACTTAATTATGCAGGAAATGCTTCCGTGTATTATCAGAGAATAAGATTTAATGTTGTGAAAATGATAGCTGTTGATGATGTAAACCAGCGAGAGGACTGTATTAACAAAATAAAAGACTATAAAGCAAAGGCTGATGATTATTTAAAACTATATGAAGACGGAATCATGACGGAAACAGACCGTAATATTTTTGATGCTTTAAAGCCTCAATGGGAAAAATACAAGTCATACGTTGATAGCGCGATTCAATTTATACAAACGGGAAATCTCGAGCAAGCAAAAAATCTGATCTTTGGTGATGCTGCCTTGGTTGGAAATGCCTTGCAGGAAGGCTTTGATAAAATGTTTGAATATAATTCCGACGGAGGCGAAGCAAGATCGGAAAATAATGCACACCTGGCGACGAGTGCGACGATGACAATGGTTGTCGTAATAATCGCAGGCGTTATTATAGCTATTGCCCTGGGGCTGTTTATATCGCGCATTATCAGCAAGCCAGTCAGGAAAATGGTTGACGCTGCCGATAAGCTTGCCATGGGTGACGTAAATGTTGTCGTTCAGTCGGATACCAAGGATGAAATAGGCCATTTGGCCGAATCTTTCGGAAGGATGATAGCAAATATCCGCGAGCAGGCTATAGCTGCCGAAAGGATAGCTGCAGGTGATCTGACAATACAAATTAAGATCAGATCGGAAAATGACTTGCTTGGCAAGAAGCTTTATGAAATGGTGGAGAAGAACAACGAGGTATTAACAAACATTGCTTCTGCCGCAGACCAGGTGGCAGCAGGTGCAAAACAGGTATCGGACTCCAGCATGGCACTCTCGCAGGGGGCTACCGAACAGGCAAGCTCAATCGAAGAGCTGACTGCATCTCTCGAAGAAATATCTTCACAGACTAAGCTAAATGCCCAGAACGCGAATCAAGCGAAAGAATTGGCTGAGACTGCCAGGATGAATGCGGAGCAGGGCAATAACCAGATGAAGGAAATGCTTAAAGCCATGGAAGAAATAAATGTTTCTTCCGCGAATATCTCAAAAATTATCAAAGTTATTGACGAAATAGCATTCCAGACAAATATACTTGCTCTCAATGCCGCTGTTGAGGCTGCAAGAGCAGGCCAGCACGGAAAAGGTTTCGCGGTTGTGGCGGAGGAGGTAAGGAACCTTGCGGCGCGTTCAGCCAATGCTGCCAAAGAAACAACGGAGTTGATAGAAGGCTCGATCAAGAAGGTGGAAGTGGGCACAAAAATCGCAAATGAAACCGCAACAGCCCTTAACAAGATAGTTGGGGAAGTGGCAAAAGCCGCCAATATCGTCAGCGATATAGCTGCTGCCTCGAATGAACAAGCTATTGGCATAGCACAAATAAATCAAGGAATTATGCAGGTATCACAGGTTGTTCAGACCAATTCGGCGACTTCTGAAGAAAGCGCTGCCGCAAGCGAAGAATTATCGAGCCAGGCTGCGCTTCTGAAGGAAATGGTCGGAAAGTTTAAATTGAAGCAAAATGTCAAGTCTCAAATCAAATCGAACGAGTTAAACCCTGAAATTTTAAAATTGCTCGAGAGAATGGCTCAAAATGAAAAGGATAGCTCGGAATTTGCCGAAGAGGCTTGTGAAGAGGCGCAGGCAGCAAGATCAAAGATAGTGTTAAGTGACAGTGAGTTCGGGAAATATTGATAAGCAATGGGTGTAGGGATGAGTCGAAAGACTCTCCCTACCTTTGGCAAAACAGGTGAAGCAAATGATAACAATAACGGATAAAGAGTTTAAGCAACTGTCGAAATATATAAATGCCAATTACGGTATCAACTTAAAAGAAGAAAAACGGTCGCTTGTGATGGGAAGACTTTTCAATGTTCTTGTACAGAACAATTTCAGAAATTTTACCGAATACTTTAATTACGTTATTTCAGATAAAACCGGGAAAGCGATAGATGCTTTGATAAATAAGATAACCACCAATCACACTTATTTTATGAGAGAAGCGGACCATTTTTATTATTTCAAAGATAAAGTATTGCCATACCTTGCAAGCACTGCAAAAGATAAAGATCTGCGCATATGGAGCGCAGGGTGCTCTTCCGGAGAGGAACCTTATACCCTTGCGATGATAATAGACGAGTTTTTCGGCAAAGAGAAAGTGTGGTGGGACACAAAGATATTAGCTACCGACATCTCCAGTGAAGTGTTAAATACTGCAGAAAAGGGTATATACAATGATGAAGAGATAGCTACACTTCCTGCGAGTTGGAGGCTGAAATATTTCAAGCAGCTTGATGCTGAAAACAGTATCCTTGTCGATAAGATAAGGAATGAAGTCATATTCAGAAAGTTTAATCTCATGGAAGAAATCTTCCCGTTTAGACGGAAGTTCCATGTGATATTCTGCAGGAATGTGATGATTTATTTCGACGCCCGGACCAGGAGGGAATTGGTAAACAAGTTTTATAGCTTGACAGAGCAAGGGGGATACCTGTTTATCGGGCATTCCGAATCCCTAAGCCGCGAAGAGACCAAATACAAATACGTTATGCCCGCTGTCTACAGAAAGGAATAGATGGCATGAATTTAAAGAAAAAAATCAGAGTCCTGGTTGTTGACGACTCGATGGTATTCAGGGAGGCGTTGAAAAGGGGCATATCTTCCGACCCGAATATCGAAGTTGTGGCTTTGGCGAGTGACCCGTTTGACGCAAGGGACAAGATTATTGAATTTGAGCCTGATGTTATAACCTGTGATGTGACGATGCCCAAGATGAACGGGATCGAGTTCATCCGAAGGATCATGCCTCAGTGCCCGCTGCCTGTAGTTGTGGTAAGCGCGGTAAGCGAGGCGGTTTTTGATGCCATGAATGCAGGGGCAGTTGACTTCGTAACCAAGCCGGATGTACAGTCGGCTAAAAGCGTGGAGACTTTTATAAGCGAGTTGATTACAAAAATAAAGATAGCATCAACGGCGAAGGTATCACATTGGAAAACCAATAACATTTCGCAGAAGGTTATAGGCAGAACTTATACCGGTGAAAGTATCAAGATAATAGCAATAGGGGCTTCAACGGGAGGTACGGAGGCTATATACAGCATTTTGAAGTCATTGCCGCCAGATATACCGGGCATAGTTATTGTACAGCACATACCTCCGGTCTTCTCCCGAATGTTTGCAGAAAGGTTGGATAACTCAACCCAATTACAGGTTAAGGAAGCCCGGACAGGTGATTATGTCGAAAAAGGACGGGTACTGGTAGCTCCTGGTGATGAGCATATGAGAATTAAAAAAGTCGGTGACAAATACAAGGTGGAATGTTTTAAGGGAGATAAGGTAAATGGCCACTGTCCCTCGGTTGATGTCCTTTTTGAGTCGGTGGCAAAGGAATGCGGCAGAAATGCCATAGGAATTATTTTGACAGGCATGGGCTATGACGGGGCAAAAGGGCTTTTATCCATGAAAAGGAAAGGCGCAAGGACAATCGGACAGGATGAAAAATCCTCCGTGGTATATGGAATGCCGAAGGTGGCATATGACATAGGGGCGGTTATAAGGCAGGCTTCCCTTGAAGATATACCCCAGTTGATATGTTCCATGTTAGCTTCAAGGTGAGGTTATGGACAGGATTGTAGGAATCGGCGAATATGTGGTATCAAACAATAAAAATGATACAATAAAAACTTTCGCACTCGGAAGTTGTGTTGCAATAACTGTTTACAGCCCGTCAAAGAATGTCGCAGGTATGGCGCATATAGCGTTGCCATCTCCTGACCTGTCAAGTGATGATGGCAGCCCAGGGCCATGCTATTATGCGATCACGGCCGTACCGTTTCTCATAAACAAAATCTGTTCAGAGTTCGGATGTTTAAAAGGCGAGCTTATAATAGAGATTTTCGGCGGGGCAAAATCCGTAAGGGATAACGACGTATTTAAAATAGGGCAGAAAAATGTTGAAACGGTTAAAAGGATATTAAATGACTTAAATCTGGTATATAACGCTACGAAAACCGGCGGCACATACAGCAGGACTTTGGAAATGGACGTTGCAACAGGTAAAGTAAAGGTAGCTTTGCGGCCCATTAGAATTTAGAGATATGGCAGAAGCACATGAGGTGTATGAAATGGAAAACGAAATTCAGATCTTGCATAATAAGCTAAAGGCTGCCGAAGCTTCGTTAAAACAAGAAAGAGAGCGCCTTACCAACACTCTTGCCAGTATCGGGGATGGAGTAATAACTACTGATATAGCCGGAAATGTGACATTTATGAACCATACGGCTGAAGAACTTACCGGCTGGAAGCTGCATGAGGCGGAAGGAAGGCAGTTTGATTCCATCTTTATAATTATAGACAAAAAAACAAACACGGTCATGGAAAGTCCATTTTCAAGGGCTATGAGGAAAGGGGCGAAGGTTGGACTTAAAAAATCCACCGTGCTGCTTTCAAGAGACGGAAATGAATATTATATTTCTGCAAGCAGTTCGCCCATAAAGGATAATAATTCAGTGACAACGGGTTTTATTATAGTATTTAGAGACATCACGAAAATTAAAGGCATTGAAATTGAGCTTGAGAACGGTCAAAAAAGTTTAAAAGCCATATTTGATGCTGCCCCTACCAGCATATTAATTGTTGATGAAAATTTAGCTATACAAAATGCAAATGAGACCTTTTTAAATACATTTAATGTGAACAATCCGGATATACTCAACAAAAGGATAGGAAGAGCATTTGGCTGCGAGTACGACTTAGATAATGAGCGCGGCTGCGGTTACGGGCTCGCTTGTCAAGGTTGCAAGCTAAGAAAAGCGATGGAAGAAGTGATATCATCTTCCAACGCCATAAAGGGCTTGGAGATAAAGAAAACGCTGAACACAGGCGGCAAGGAAACGGAGCACTGCTTCAGGATAAATGCCGTGCCTCTGATACTCGGTGAAAAAAAACATGCAGTTATTGTAATAGACGATATTACCGAATACAGAAAACCCGAAGAGAATCTGGTCAGGTCAAGGGATTATTATCTTACCCTTTTGAGAAATTTCCTGCTATGATATGGAGGGCTGATTGTAGCAAGAAATGCAATTATTTCAATGAAAGATGGCTTGATTTCACAGGGCGTACAATGGAGCAGGAAATAGGGGACGGCTGGACGGAAGGTGTGCATCCGGAAGATATTGAAATGTGTTTCGATACTTATTCTAAGGCTTTTGATGCAAGAGAGCCGTTCGAAATGGAATACCGGCTAAGAAATAAAAACGGGCAATACCGGTGGATACTTGATATCGGAAGACCGCTTTATGATATGGATAACAATTTTTCAGGATATATTGGGGCATGTTTTGACATTACCGAGCGAAAAGTTGCGGAAGAAGGACTGAGAAAATACCAACTCCTATCTCGGAATGCCAATGACATTATACTGTTCGCCGATGTCAACGGATATGTAATAGAAGCCAACGATGCTGCCGTACGAGCGTTTCGATATGAAAAAGACGATCTTATGGGGAAGTCAATCTTTTATCTGGTGAGCCCTGATCCAAGGTCGCTGGTGGGAGCGCAGCCTTATCAAGCAAACACCGGCGGTATATACTATGAGGCTACAGCCTACCGAAAGGATGGAAGCACTTTTACAGCTGAAGTAAGTATGCAGGGAACAGAAATTGGCGATGACAAGGTGCTTATGGCTATATTGCGTGATTCAACCGATAGAAAGCGAATTAATGAGGAATTAAAACAAGCCAAAGAATCCGCAGAGGCCGCCAACCAGGCCAAAAGTGAGTTTTTAGCAAATATGAGCCACGAGATAAGGACTCCTTTAAACGGTATAGTCGGGATGATTGATTTAACATTGTTGACAGATTTGACCGAAGAGCAAAAGGAGAACCTGTACACCGCAAAAGAATGTGCCAGCACGCTGCTTAACCTGATTAATGATATTTTGGATTTTTCCAAGATTGAGGCCGGTAAGTTAAAAATGGAATACATTGATTTTAATATTGCCGAATTGGTTAAACAAGCAATCAAACCGCATATTATAAGAGCCCGCGAGAAGGGATTGGAGTTTCTGTACAGTGTTGATGATAAAATACCGCAAATTGTTAACGGAGACCCATACAGGCTTAAGCAGGTGATTAATAATCTTGTAGGCAACGCGGTAAAATTTACAGATACGGGAAGTATCAACCTGTCTGCAAGTCTTATTGCAAAAGACGACGATTATGTGGAACTCGAATTTACGGTGTCGGATACGGGTATTGGCATTGCGCCGGAAGATATGAAGCGTCTGTTTATTACTTTCAGCCAGGTTGATAGCTCCCATACGAGAAAATACGGAGGGACAGGCCTTGGGCTTGCAATATCAAAACAATTGGTCGAGAAAATGGGCGGGTCGATACGAGTTGAAAGTGCAAAGGGAAAAGGAAGCAGCTTTTATTTTACTGTAAAGCTTGGAATCGGCAATATAACAATCGATACGTCTATAGATGCGCCGTCTATTAAAAAAACCAGCCATCCTCTTCAAATCTTGTTGGTGGAGGACGATAAAGTCAACCAGATGGTAATCGCCCGCATGATTCGAGAAGCCGGACATAAAATTATTACTGCTAATAACGGGATAGAAGCACTGCAAATTTTAAACGAAAAAGAAATAGACATAGTTTTAATGGATATCCAGATGCCCGATATGGATGGAATTGAAGCCACAAGAAGGATAAGAGCGAAAGAAACAGCTGCAGGAAAGCGCATCCCAATAATTGCGATTACTGCGTATGCCCTTCAGGGAGATAAAGAGAGATTTCTCTCGGTTGGAATGGATGGTTATATTTCAAAGCCTATTCAGATGAAAACTTTTCTTGATGAAATTGAGGGGGCGGCTGAAAGGATATCCGGACAGAAGCAGGGTGAAGAGGCGTTTAGCGCTGTGAAAGGCAATAAAATAAGTGAATTTGAAACCGATAGATTTATGCTTGAATATTCCAGAAGAATAGAACCTCTATTTCAGGAAATAACCGGTAACATCAACCTGTTAAAAAACTCTTTTGAGAAAGATGATTTATCTTCTATTGAAAGATATGCGCATAAAATAAAAAAGCTATCTACTGAAATAAGCGCAACAGCACTCAGGTCTGCGATATTTAAAGTGGAGCTTGCAGCAAGGAAAGGCGATATGACTGAAGCTGCCAAACATTTTGCCCGGGTTACGGAGGAATTTTCAAAATATAAGAACCAAGAAAAATTAAGAAATAAAGTGATGAAAGGGGATAAAAGTAATGAAAATATTAATAGCGGAAGATGATCTTGCAAGCAGAAAGGTACTCTACAAATTTCTTTCAAACTATGGAGAATGCGATATTACACTCGATGGTATGGAGACGTTGGAGGCCTTCATGCTGGCATGGGATGAAGGAAAACCATATGATTTGATTTGCTTGGATATAATGATGCCGGAGCTGGATGGTGTAAAGACACTGAAAACCATTCGGGATATTGAGAATCAGAAAGGTATCGAAGAATCAAGACGGGCCAAGATTATCATGACAACGGCATTGAATGATACGGATAGCGTATTTGGTGCTTTTGAGACGGGCTGTGAAGCTTATGCCGCAAAACCTATTGATATGAAGAAGCTGGCAGAAGTAATGAAAAAATTAGGTTTGATTCAATAATATAGTATGCTTGTGCTCGGTGTTGAGGGGGAAAAGCAACTATGAGGTTTGTGGAAGTGACCAAATGCAAAAACGGCGACATATTGGCTGAAGATTTATTCAACAAATATGGCGCCATTATAGTTGCAAAATATACGGTATTAAACAGCTACATAATTTGTAAACTAAATGAGTTGGGAATACAACAAGTCAGGATATTTGACGACAAGGAGAAGTCCGGTTATTTAGACGAAAGCAGAAAATACAAGCGAGCAAAGAAAACTTATGCAGGGTGCATCTCAGATATCAGGTCCGTTGTAAGTGATCTTGCAGCGGGCAGACCTTTGGATGCAGATAAAATTATTGATATTTCCGATAGACTCTGTTGTGAAATACGCGATAGTTATGTCATACTAAAGGTTCTTAATGAGGAAAAAAACTTTGACGAATATACGTATACACATAGCCTGAATGTGGCTTTTTATGCTATGCTGGCAGGAAAATGGCTGAACCTTGATGCCGATAGTATCAGGACTGTTATTAAAGCTGGACTGCTTCATGATATAGGTAAAATGAAGATTCCTGCTGAAATCCTTAACAAAAAAGCACGGCTTTCTGAAGAAGAATTTGAGGAAATCAAGAAACACACTCTTTACGGATATAGCATGGTTAAAGATACTGACCGGTTTTCCGAGGAAATATGCCAGGCTGTCCTGTTACATCACGAGCGAATAGACAAGTCAGGGTATCCTCTCGGTATTGGTTGCGAAGAAATTGATATCTTTTCAAAAATTCTGGCAGTTGCAGATGTTTATGATGCAATGACGTCAGATAGGGTATATAAAAAAAGAGATACTCCGTTCAGGGCATTTGAAATGTTCAAAACTGAGGGAGTAAATGGTTTCGACCCTTTGATAGTAAATGTTTTTTTGAATAATGTCTCAGTCTGTTATGTGGGCTCAAAGGTGTTTCTCAATACGGGAGAAACGGGGGAAATAGCGTATATACCGCCGCAAAGCATTACTGACCCGGTTGTTAGAATTGGTCAGGAGTATATAGATTTGGCCCATGATAGCAGCAGGAACATTTTATGCATGGTATAGCAGGTATTTGGAGGGATTGAGACGGTTAAAGAGATATCCGGAAGGAAAGTGAAGCCATGAAGAAAATCCTGCAAATAACCTTTATATGTATCAGCGTTGCAATATTTGTTATATCCAGCAGCAATATATTGCTGCAAATCAAGCAGCACGTCGATGATATGCACCCGGATAATACTGAAATCATCGCATATTTTTCCGGCCTTTTCATAAAGTTTCTGTTAATGACGGTTTTCGTCGTAATAGTAATAGCGGTGGTGGCAGGGCTGTGGCTGGGCGAATACAGGAAGAGCAAAATTGCAAAACAGTTGAGGGACATAAACGATAACCTGATTGAGAAACAATACAAGCTCGAAGAACAGAACACTATAATCGAAGAACTGAACGCCCAGCTGGAAGAGGAAAACAAGCGGTATTTGCAGCAGAAGGAGATATTGCAGGCGATAATCGATTCTTTCGGCGCGGGCATCATCATGGTGGACCTGCAGGGCAAAATCATTTTTATCAATAAAGCCTGGAAACAGATTTTCAATTACCTTGATTCCGCCCGGAGTTGTCATTTATGTGAAAACTTCTATATAAACGATGAAACGTGCGGCAATACGGAGATTTTTATAAAAAACATGCTGACAGGAATGGAAAACAGCCAGGAGATAGCTTCCAAATTGCTGAACCTTATAGGGGACTGTGAAAGCAGGTATGCCGTTGACCTGGAGCAAAAAAGCCCGGTAAGAAGATTTTTAAATTTGTACTCGAATCCCTGCATAAGCCATGCAAACCACTGCTTCGGCAGGGTATTTGTCGTTAGGGACATTTCCCATCAAAAAGAAGTGGACAGGCTTAAGACGGAATTGATAAATACCGTAAGTCATGAGCTGAGGACGCCGATGAGCAGTATCCTGGGTTTCTCCGAGCTGCTGCTTACAAGAAACCTTACCGAAGAACGCAGTAGAGAATATATCGGCATAATAAACTCCGAGGCGAAAAGGCTCACGGATCTGATCAATGATTTTCTTGACATGCAAAGGATGGAAAGCGGGAAGCAGATATTCGACAAAAAGCTTAACTCAATGGACCGGATAATTGATGACGTCCTGAAACTGTTTGGGGACATTAACGACAAGCATACCATTGTATACCAAAAGAGCCCGGATGATAATCACCAGGTTTATTGCGACCGTGACAAGATGATCCAGCTTAAATTGAAAAAGTTAATTCCACCCCAAAATCATTGATAGTGGAAATTAGTTTTGCAAATTAGGGGAAATGAGAAACGTGGAAATTACTTTTGCAAAAATCTACATTAAAGCTTTTTGG
>JBLNDG010000058.1:0-18348 GCA_050261415.1 Caulobacteraceae bacterium
GGAGCTGTTTTTACATACATGATGATACTGGTCGGTATCAATGCAGCCAAAGAATTTGGAGGTTCACCTGCTTTAGGCGGGGTTATGGCAGGTATCCTTATGACACCCGGACTTGCTGATGTAAAACTGTTCGGCAAGGCACTGGTGCCAGGGCGTGGCGGAATAATAGC
This sequence comes from Caulobacteraceae bacterium, assembly GCA_050261415.1. Taxonomy (GTDB): domain Bacteria; phylum Bacillota; class Clostridia; order Lutisporales; family Lutisporaceae; genus JBLNDG01. The sequence goes on from JBLNDG010000058.1 coordinate 171, forward strand.
CGTGCTTCTTGTGGTTTTATTTACGGCGATTTTAGAAAAAAGAGTGAGAAAGATAGTGCACGAGTCGGTTGAGTTGATTTTAACACCTCTAATAACGGTACTTATTTCAGGATTTGTTGCCATGATAGTTTTGCAGCCCCTCGGCGGTATGATATCGGACGGCATAGGTGCCATAGTTACAGGCGCAATCCAAACGGGCGGAGCATTTGTAGGTGCTATTCTCGCAGGAACATTCCTGCCGCTGGTTATGACAGGCTTACATCAGGGGTTGACTCCGATACACGCAGATTTGCTAAAAAATTTCGGCGAGAATGCATTACTTCCCATACTGGCAATGGCAGGTGCAGGACAGGTTGGTGCTGCTATCGCAGTATATGTTAAGACAAAGAACAAGAAGCTTAAGAAAACTGTTGCCAGCGCACTTCCAGTAGGAATACTGGGAATTGGAGAGCCTCTGATATATGGAGTAACACTGCCTCTAGGAAAACCTTTCCTAGGTGCGTGCCTTGGTGCTGCTTTTGGTGGCGCATCAAATGCTATTTTCAAGGTTGCCTCAATCAGCATGGGCTTATCAGGGCTTCCACTGGCATCGCTGATAAAACCGAACAAAATAATGTTTTACTTATTAGGAGTGCTGATATCCTATGTCGCAGGGTTTATCATTACTTATCTCCTCGGATTTACTGATCCGGTGGAAGAAGATGAACAATACAGGAGTACGGCAGGTATGCAGAAGCTTACTATGTAAGTGAAAGGAGACAGGCATGGTCGGTATTTCTTTGTACACGGGCATGGGTTATAGCCTGGCTTATAACCTAGAGTACATGGAAAAGGCATCAGAATTGGGAATAAAAGATGTCTTCACATCCCTGCATATTCCTGAAGCAGATAGTAGTGTATATAAGGAAGCAGAGGAAATACTACTGAAGGCGAAACAACTTGGGATGCGTGTTACTGCCGATATTTCCAAACACTACCTTGATATGAGCAGTATAAAAAAATATAGTATATATGCCCTAAGGCTTGATTTTGGATTTTCAGTTGAAGAAATTGCGAAGCTTTCAAAGGAACTACCCTTCAGGATACAATTGAATGCGAGTACTATTTCAGATAGCTTATTGAAGGAGCTTATGCATAAAGGTGCTGTACCGGAAAAAATGGAGGTGTGCCATAACTACTATCCAAGAAAAGATACGGGCATATCCCAAGAATTGCTTGTAGAAAGAAACCGGTGTTTTAAGGAATATGGAATGAAAATAGCTGCTTTCATACCCTTGCAGCATAGTAGAAGAGGCCCTATGCAGGAGGGCCTTCCTACTCTTGAGTGCCACAGGAACATGAAACCTGTTATCTCAGCACAGCACCTGCTTCACTCCGGTATAGACAATGTATATGTAGGTGATGCAATTGCATCTGAAGAAGAGCTTAAAAGTCTTGCAGGCATAGAGGCTGATGTTTTTAAAATTCCAATAAGACTTTTCGGACCAAGTATTGAGGAGATAGGGATACTGTCAGGAAGACATACAAACAGAATGGATCCCGGAGAATACACAATCCGCTCCCAGGAAGCAAGGCTCAAGAAGACTGGAAAAATATTAAAACATAATACAGTACAAAGAGAAAAATACAGTGTTACAATAGATAATGAAGGATATTTGAGATATGAAGGAGAATTACAGATATTGAAAAGAAAACTGGAACCTGATGAAAGGGTAAATGTAGCAGGTGATTCATCTGAGGCAGGGATTCTTATTGATATGATAAAACCTGGAGACACCTTTGAATTCATATTGACTACAAAGTGAATGCCATATATGTAATATCTGTTATTTCAATGTTTGTACTGGGAGGTATCTTAAGTGAGCTGTATTCTAAAGATAAGGGAAATATTCGAGGAACTGACACCTTCAGAGAAAAAACTGGCAAGTTATGTCCTGGAGCATGGCGATGAAGTGGTAAGCCTTGCTGCTTCTGACTTTGCTGAACTATGTGAAACAAGTCCTGCCAGTGTCATCAGGTTTGTAAAAAGGTTGGGGTTTGAAGGTTTACAGGACTTTAAAATAGATATCGCAAAAGCACTGGCTTTGAAGCTGAATAGTCAGGAAAACGTATACGAGGCAGTTACTGTCCATGATTCTACAAGGGACATTATTAACAAAATTGCCAGGGGGAATATCAAAGCCATTGAAGACACCATGAGCGTATTGGATGAAGCTTCTGTAAGCAACGCAATCGATGCACTCATAGCCGCTAATCATATCAATATCTATGGAGTAGGTGCGTCTGGTCTTGTTGCGCAAGATTTGTTATACAAGCTAATGAGGATAAGTAAGTCTGCAAGCGCATATCTGGACAGCCATACTCAGCTGTCTTCAGCAATACACATGAAGGATGGGGATGTAGCTATAGGGATATCCCATAGCGGAAGAACCCTTGAAGTATATAAAGCCATGGAGAAATCAAAGCTCAGGGGGGCAAAAACAATCTCGATAACGAAATACGGAAACTCCCCCATAAGTGAAATAGCGGACATAAAGCTGTATACCGCCAGTATTGAGAAACACCTGAGGACAGGTGCTATTGCTTCAAGAATAGCACAGCTTACAGTAATAGATATAATATTTATTGGTGTGGCGCGAAACAACTACAGTGAAATTTCGAAATATATACAAGATACAAGGGACATGGTAGAGGATCTGAAGCTTTAATACTGAATAGCAGCATAAAATGACAAATTAGCAGTATATTATCTGTTTGTTTGTCATTTTTTACTATTTTGCGCCAAATTAGATTAAAAACAAGAATTATATCATATTATGTAAGAATAGCTTTAAGTATTGATTATATACTACCTCTTGTGTAAAATATAATAGTACAAGCTGGTAAATATATACACAATGCAATATTGAGATGGGAGTGGTATTTTGGATAATCTAATAAATGTTTTCAGCAAGCTGGATACAGCGGCTTATTCCATTATTTACGCCATTATGTCTATCTTTATTGTTTCCTTCGCTACTATGCTGAGGGTCAGAGGTAAGTACGCCGCGCTCAGGAGGGATTTGACCGGTGTCGGTAACAGAAAAGACGGAAGATATAAGTACCAGGTGCTGAACTGCATCATTGATGAATATAGGGCAGTTTCAACAGCCTCCAAGACAGGTGCCAATACGCAGGCCATTATAGAGAAAAATTTTTGTACTAGACTTAAAGGCTTGATCCTCGGGGAAAGGTTTGTTAAAAACTCTGTATCTCTTATGGTCATACTGGGACTTTTAGGTACTTTCTATGGACTATCATTGTCTGTAGGAAAACTTGTAGAACTGCTGACTGTAAGCGGCGACACAGATATGCTGGCCAGCATGGAATCAATCATATTCAGTCTGATATCGTCAGTAAGAGGTATGTCGGTAGCATTTATAACAAGCCTGGCAGGAATCGCATGTTCCATAGTCATAACTTTGTTCGGGATTATTTTCAGTATAGAAGATATGAGACAGGCTCTTATGATTCAGCTGGAGGAATACCTTGACAATACTGTGGAGCTTGAAATCTCAGGGCAGAGGGAGTCGGAGGTAAGTATACTGGGCAGGACGATGACGGCCTCGCTAAATAGCTTCAGCAGCAGGGTAGAAGGAGTATTCAGAGGCACAATGACAGATTTTGCTGAGAAATTGGCTTTGGCAAGCAGCAGCATAGAAACATCCTCAAAATGCCTTGAGGGTACCATACTGAAGTTTAATGAGGCGCTCTTGAGCTTCAGGGACAATACAAGGGACTTCAGCGAGTTTAATTACAATTTGAGAGGAAATATTGAAAGGATGGATGTAAGCTTCCTTGATTTAAAGGAGGCTCTGGCAGAGACGTCAAAGCTTATAACCATCAATTACAAAGCCATGGACGAGTTTTCTGAAGCGGTACAGCTTGTAGCAGCGTCAATAAATGAAAGCGGCAAGCAGGCATAAGCTTGTGGAGGTGCTCAATGAAAATAAGAAAGAGATATTTTGCAGGTGAAGCAGAAGTGCAGAACTTCTGGCCGTCCTTCACCGATGTAATGTCCACAATTGCATTGATATTGTTTTTCCTGATGCTGCTGTCATATATACAGAACATAATATTTGGCAACAACCTTGAATACGCCCGGAAACAGCTGGAAATTTCAAGAACAGGGATAGAAAGCGCCGAACGGGAGTTGGGTCGGATAAGGCTCGAAATAGAAAATACAAAGGGTGAATTGGCCCTTTCACAGAAGGAAGTAGACTCTCAGAAGGCTATTATTGCAGCGAGCAATGAAGAACTGGGTGTTTTGAGGACGAGACTTCAGAACATAGCATTATTAAGACTTGATGTTTTGAAAGAAGTTAAGGAGTCGGTGGAGAAAGAGATAGGTAAGTACAATGAGAAGGGCGAAGAACTGGTTTCTATCGGGGATAACGCCAACATCATCATTAACGAGAGTATGGTATTTGCGTACAACTCCTACAAGCTTAAGCCGGAGGCAAAAAAACTGCTGTCACAGTTGGCTGATGCTTTTGAGAAGGTGCTTGACAATCCTGAAGTCAGGGAGAATATAGATGCAATAAGCATAGACGGACATACTGATGACACGGGAACACCCGAATACAACAGGGAGCTTTCTACAAGAAGGGCGACGGAAGTAGTGAATTATCTCATGAGTTCAAACCCTGTGCTTCAAAAAAAATATGGAAAATACTTTGCGGCCAATGGATTCTCTGAATTCAGACCAATACGTACGGGCAGCGATGAAAAAAGCAGGGCAGCTAACAGGCGTATTGAAATATCGATTATAGTAAAGGATTCAAATATACAAAATGTAATTGAAAAATATCTCGATGATACTGAAGGAATGCTTGAGAACAGGTAGAGATATGAAAAAGGGTGGTTGAGTTTTCAGCCGCCCTTCTTTTTCTGGTTTAATCTCCTGCTATACCCTTTCAACATTGGAAGCCTGGGGTCCCTTTGCGCCCTGAACGATATCAAACTTGACCTTGTCTCCTTCATTCAGGCTCTTAAACCCATCAGTCTGAATAGCTGAATAATGTACGAATACATCCTCGCTATCAGGAACGGATATGAACCCGAATCCCTTTTCAGCATTAAACCATTTTACTGTACCTGTTTTCATAAAAACCTCCTAAACTGCCAACACTACATATACAGCCACTATTAAAGCATAAGCCTTGGTAATAACCGGAAATTACTGAATGTATATTTCATGTTCATTTTAAATGTGAAAATGCATTTGCATTTTCTATATGCTTATTATTACCAAGAAATAAAAATAAATTCAAGTATTTGTGATTTAATTATTTCCCTCGCACACGAAGGATACAATTCTGTCTGCAGCTTCTCCGGCATCTATGCATGAGGTATCCAGCACCAGGTCTCCTATATAAAGGTCTTTTCTTTCATTAAGCTTTTTTTCTATTGCAGAGGCCGGGTTCTCTACATTCAAAAGAGGGCGGGAGCCTGCATTTTTTGTTCTTTCGTATATTATTTCCGGCTTTGCCTTCAAGCATATAATTATACCGTTTTCTCTTAGGTGCTTCATATTATCAGGTGATAGTACAACCCCGCCGCCGGTAGCAATAACACAGTTATCCTGCTGTGAAATCCTGTGAATTACCTTGCTTTCAATTTCTCTGAAATAGCTCTCTCCATAACTTGAGAAAATATTGTTTATTGTTGTACCTGTTTCCTTTTCAATCATCTTATCACTATCCAGAAAAGTACGGTTGAGCTTTTCTGCTACTAGCCTTCCTATCGTACTTTTACCGGTTCCCATGAAGCCTATTAGAACTACGTTGCTCATTCTAAATCCCCCTGATATAATCCATTAATATTCCCTTTGACCCCAGCTCCTTGCGGAGAATATCAGGGGTGGTAAAGTGTATGGTTTCTATTCCCAGCTTATGAGCAGCCTCGAGGTTTTCCATTACATCGTCTATAAAGACGGATTCACTGGGGCTCAAGTAATATACACTCATTAGGTGTTCAAATATCTTGGGTTCAGGTTTAAGAACCTTAATATATGAAGATACAACCATTCCGTCAAACAGCTTAAAAAAGCTGTATTTACTGCTAACTTTCAAGAATGCATCCAGATGAAAATTGGACAGCAGATATAGTTTGTATTTATTAGAAGCTTTTAGCTCTTCCAATAGCTTAACCGTTCCGGTTATCGGTATAAGTATCCGGTCCAGATTATACATCAACTCTTTGACATAAGGCTCAATTTCGGGATTCCTTGCAGACATACTGTCAATTGCTTGTTCCAACGTTAATGTACCTCGGTCAAGCTCAACCCATTCATTGCTGCAGAATACATTCTTATAAAGACTTTCAATGATTTCCTTACTTCCGTATTTTTGACTGAGATATTGTAAAGGTTTAAAATCAAGCAATACATTACCAAGGTCAAAAATTACATTATGTATCACTTTTTAAATCTCCTTGAGCTTATCTGCTTCTTCATAGTTTTCTCCAAAGGTTTCAACCGACACCCTCTTCATTCTTTGATCTTCCTTGGGCCTATCCATTGAATTCCTTTTAACCGAGACGATCTTATCTGCAACCTCCATGCCCTCGATTACCTTTCCAAAAGCAGCGTATTGTCCATCAAGGTGGGGCGCATCTTCAACCATTATAAAAAACTGGGAACCGGCTGAATCCGGAACCATAGTCCTTGCCATTGAAATTACGCCTCTTTCATGCTTCAGATTGTTAGCAAAGCCGTTGGACCTGAACTCACCTTTTATACAGTAGCCTGGACCGCCCATTCCTGTACCTTCAGGATCGCCGCCCTGTATCATGAATCCGGGTATTATCCTATGAAATATTACACCGTCATAAAAGCCTTTCGATGCAAGTGATATGAAGTTTCGTACCGTATTCGGCGCAATTTCCGGGTAAAGCTCCACCTTAATAGTGCCGGCGTTTTCCATTTCAATGGTTGCTATAGGGTTTTTGTTCATTGTAAATCATCCTTTCCTTTTGTCTTGCATTATATTGTTTATTTTAATTTCTCTACATACTTTCTCATCGATTCCAAAGGCATTGCTCCAACCATCCCATCATCCAGGTAACCTTCACTGTCTACAAAATATGATGTCGGAATGGAGGATGCCTGGTACAGCTGCGCTACTTTTGAATCAGTATCCAGCAGCACCTTGAAGTGATAATTATTCTTCTTGATAAAATCCTGTACAGTTTTCTTATCTTCTCCGATATTGACGGCTAGAATAACAAGATCGCTGTCTTTTGTTTCCTGATAAAGCTTTTCTATATCAGGCATTTCTGCCTTGCAGGGAGGGCACCAGGTTGCCCAGAAATTAATATACAGCTTTTTGCCCTTATAGCTGCTAAGGGTTACTTTATTGCCGTCCAAATCCTCTAAAGTGAAATCATATTCCTCCAGCAAATTGAGCTTCGGTTCCTCATTCTGAGTACCTGTTGCACTGCTGTTTGCAGGTGTAGGGGAAAAAGTAGGGCTTGGGGCTGTCTGGCTTGTTTCCTGAGCCTGTTGGGCATTGTTTCTCGCAACATTGGAATTTGCATTGTACCTGTTGGCGGTGTATACTGCAACAACAACCAACACCAATGCCGTTACCCAGATTATTATGCTTTTTTTCATGGTTACTCTCCATTCATAATTATTTATTATAACTAAAAGTTTGTGAAATTTAAATAGCGGTTTAATATAGCCAACTTGTTTGTAAATATCAGCACACCCATTGCTGCAAGGAGAATACCGCTTACGATTGATATGGTATTAAGGTGCCTTGATATTTTCTTGAAATAATTGCTGAAGCTTCCGATGGCATAGGCTGTAAGCATGAAAGGTACTGCAAGCCCAATGGAATAAGCGGCAAGCAGCATTATTCCCATACTTATTGTCTCCATGCTTCCGGCGTATATGAGTATCGGAGCTAATATCTGGCTCACGCAGGGAGTCCAGCCGGCAGCAAAAGCCATTCCAATAAATAGGGAGCTTATGTTTTTACCTAGTTTTTCGTAGGGTACCAGCCTTTTTTCAAAATATAGAGCTTTAATTTTAAAAATGCCTGTAAGTTGTATGCCAAAAAATACCATGAAAATACCGCCTATTTTCCTGATCATTTCTCTGTTATTTATCAGATACTTTCCCAAAGTTGTAATGGTAGCCCCCATCGCAATGAAGACTAATGAAAAGCCCAGTACAAAGCCCAGGGCCTTGTATATAGTGAATAGTCTGGCTTTGCCTGAATTCAGTTCTGATATTGCCGAGCCTGTTATATACGTAATATATGCGGGAACAAGAGGCAGCACACAGGGCGACAAGAAGGAGACAAGTCCTCCTGAAAAGGCCAGAAGAAGCGATATATCGTTCAACTAGTTCACCTGCCTTTGCCAAAGAAATATTACCATCATTATGTAATCCTACCCCCCACGGGTATGCAATAATATTATAGCACAGTTGTGAAGATTTTATGAAGGTGTTTAAAGGGGTGTTGAATAAACATGGTGAAAAAGAAAAGAATACTTACAGAAGACCGGCCTACAGGAAAGCTTCACTTGGGGCATTATTCGGGAAGCCTTCAGAACAGAGTAAAACTGCAGGAGGATTATGATACTTTTATAATAATTGCTGATGTGCAGGCTTGACAACTAATTTTGACAGGCCGGAAATGCTTTCACAGGACGTTTCATAAGGCTTTCAGTGAATGCAACAGCAATGATATAAGGGAACTTTGCACTGGGGGTAAGATTGGATGCGTCGCATGCAAGAGCAATTTGATTCAGAACCTGGATAGACTTCTCTCACCCATTAGGGAAAAACGGAAGTACTATGGCGGTAAGCCTGAGTTTGTATCCGGCATGTTAAAGGCAGGAACGGAAAAGGCCAGGGGCATTGCAAAGGAAACGATGAGGGAAATCAGGGACGCTATGAGAATAGATTATTTTAATAAACTTTAGGATTTTTCAGAGAGGTATTGACAGGCGGAAATATTAAAAATATAATTTATATATACCCCATGGTGGTATCGGTATATTTTGTATCACAAAATGAACTATGGAAAAAATTTTATTTTTAAGTTACTATTTAGTTGGAAAGATTATTTGCAAATTATATATAGATTGAGGAGGCAGTAAAATGAGTAAAAAAGTACTGATAGTTGGAGGAGTTGCAGGGGGAGCTTCTGCTGCTGCCCGACTCAGGAGAGTGGATGAAAAGGCCCAAATAATAATGTTTGAGAAAGGTCAGTATATTTCCTTTGCTAACTGTGGACTGCCATACTACATCGGGGGTGCCATAAAAGAAAGGAAAAATCTTTTGGTTCAAACCCCGCAAGCTATGAAAGCACGATTTAATATCGATGTCAGGGAGCTATCCGAGGTAATAAAGGTAGATAGAAAGAAAAAAACGATACTAGTCCGGGACCATAAAAGCGGAGATACCTACGAAGAAAGCTATGATGTGCTTGTCTTGTCGCCTGGAGCATCACCGGTCAAACCTCCTATTCCGGGAATCGATAATCCCAACATATATACACTCAGGGATATTCCTGACACTGATGCAATAAAAGAATTTCTTGATATGAACAAACCTGGGAGTGCCGTGGTCGTCGGGGGTGGATTTATAGGTCTTGAAATGGCTGAGAACCTGCGTGAGGCCGGATTGAAGGTCGATATTGTGGAAGCGCTGGACCAGGTAATGGCGCCGCTGGATTACGAAATGGCTGCAATAGTGCACAACCATATAAGAAGCAAAGGCTGTGGCCTTCACCTGAAGGATGGTGTCAAAGCCTTTGAGCCTGAAGGAAACAGAACCACAGTAGTACTCCAGAGCGGTAAAAGGATAACCGCCGACATGGTATTGCTTTCGATAGGTGTAAGGCCAAGCAATACGCTTGCCGCTGAAGCCGGTCTTGAAATCGGGGCAACGGGCGGAATAAAGGTGAATGAATACCTCCAGACATCGGATCCCAACATTTATGCTCTGGGGGATGCTATAGAAGTTACCGATTATGTAAGCGGCAATCCTACTTTAATCCCTTTGGCGGGTCCTGCGAACAAGCAGGGAAGAATAGTTGCAAACAATATTGCAGGACGTTGGGAAACCTATAAAGGCACACAGGGAACGGCAATCGCAAAAATATTTGATTTGGCAGTGGCATCAACGGGAAATAACGAAAAGACTTTAAAAAAACTCGGCAAACATTATATAACCACAACAACCCACTCTGCATCACATGCAGGCTATTATCCGGGCGGAAGTGCAATGGCGATAAAGACCATATATACCCCGGAGGGCAGAGTAATAGGAGCACAGATTGTAGGTTTTGACGGAGTTGATAAGAGGATAGACATAATTGCAACTGCAATAAGGCATAAAATGACAGTGCATGATTTGCAGGAACTGGAGCTTTCTTATGCTCCACCCTTCTCTTCAGCCAAGGATCCTGTTAATATGGCAGGATATGTGGCCACAAATGTACTCAATGGGGATGTAAGACCGGCATATTGGAATGAAGCGATGAATGCGGACATGAATGTGACATACCTGTTGGATGTAAGGGAACCTTCAGAATATGAACAGGGTCATATACCTAATGCGGTCAATGTTCCTTTGGGGCAGCTAAGAAACAGGCTTGAAGAGATACCAAAGGATAAAGAAATAATAGTAAACTGCCAGGTAGGCCTGCGTTCTTATATAGGAGTAAGGATATTGATGCAGAACGGTTTCGGAAACGTAAGGAATTTGAGCGGAGGATACAAGACCTATAGGGCTGTGGAAGACGATATGAAGGCTAAACAGTAATTGATGCAAGGGGACTGGACTATCAGTTCCCTTTTACTTTTAAAAACATTTATTATACACTTCATTTGTAGTAAAATTAAAATATAGAAATATCCGATAATATATATGAAAGCATATTAAAAAACGCTGGTGAAATGCTGTACGGATGGGAGAGGTATGGCTGATGAAAAATATAAATTTCAAAGATAATATTGTTAAGAAAAATAAAATACCGATATTAATATATGTACCTGAGTGGATACAGTTATTTGCCAATTTTAAATCAAAGAGCATGCAGAAGTGTGTAACGAAGCTTGAGGAGCTGCTGGAAAGGGAAAAAAGCATTGACGCGGAGCTCAGGGGGCTTGAGAAAAGGAAAAAAGTATTGATGAACAAGATACTTTACCTTTCCAAGGATATAAATGAGAATAATAATGAGGCTGCAATAGCAAAAATGGACGAAACACAAAACGAGCTTCTGGACATCAACAAAAAAATTCCCGAGCTTATTGAAGAAATGGAAGCCCTTCCAGGCCTGATAAACGAACAGAATACACAGCTCCTGAAAGAGACAATTAAAAGGTCCTATGAACTCATAAAAGAACATGCTGCTGAATCGGAGAAATGTCAGAATGAGGTAAATGAGCTGAGACAAAAACTCGCAGGATTCATACAAAAAAAGGTCGATATGGATGAGCGGGTAAATAAGTTGTATTCCTTTGTGCATGGTATGATTGGGGCAGCAGAAATGGAAAACCTGGATGAAAGCTTCCTGGACAAAGAATAGCTCTGAAGGGTGTATTATATATGAGTCAAAATATGAAAGGTTATTTCTGTCATGGGCAGTGTTTAACCTTTCTTTTTGTTGACAAAACTTAATTATGAAAGGATATAGGATTTTTTTGTAGAATATAGATTTAAAATGGAAAATTAATATATAAATGATACAGAGCTCAAGGGGGTGACAATGTGATATTCGGTATCGGTACTGATATTATTGAAATTAAGAGAGTAAAAAAGGCAATTGCAAGAAACCCTAAGTTTATTGAAAGAATTTTTACCGAGCAGGAAATTGAGTATTATAGAAAAAGAAATATGAATGCGGAACATATTGCAGCAGGATTCTCAGCCAAGGAAGCGGTGTTGAAGGCATTGGGAACCGGTCTGAACAGGTTCAAATGGAAGGACATTGAAATATTGAGGTGTTCAATTGGAAAGCCTGTCGTTCATCTCAATGGAGGCATCAAGGACTTCGTGGAGGAAAACAGTATAGGGATAATCCATGTGACTATTTCCCACTCAAAAGACTTTGCAACAGCAACTGCCGTAGCGGAAGTCTTAACAGAAAGGGAGGACATCGTCATTGAAGATTTGTTTTTCCGATCAGATGAAGAAATTGGACGAAATATCAATTAAAAAGTATGGAATACCAGGAATTGTGCTGATGGAGAATGCGGGGTTATCTGTAGTCAATGAAATTGAAGCACTTTCGCTGCTAAGGAAAACGGTGTCTGTTGTATGCGGGACAGGCAATAACGGCGGGGATGGCTTCGTAATTGCAAGGCACTTGTATTGCCGGGATTGGGAGATAAATGTATTTATTTGCGGTGATCCCGGTAAAATAAAGGGTGATGCTCTGACAAACCTGAATATTACTAAAAAGCTTGATATACCTATTTTTACAATAGATGAAAACAGCATTGACTTCTTCAAGAATCTTATAAACGACAGCAGCCTGATTGTAGATGCGCTTATCGGAACAGGCTTCAACGGGAGCCTTAGCAGTTTTTACAAAAGAATTATTGAGGAGATAAACAACAGCAGAAGCTTTATTGTATCGGTGGACATTCCTTCGGGACTTAACGGAGATAGCGGTTTCGCTGATTATGATTGTGTCAGGGCGCACAAAACGGTGACCTTTCAGCTTCCTAAGGCGGGGCTTTTGATAAATGACGGGCCAAAGGCGTGCGGAGACCTGGCTATTAGAGATATTGCCATACCAAAAGAGGCAATCCATAATGCAGCGTTGAAGCTGAACCTTATTGATTTTGATATGATTAAAGGCAAACTGCCTTTGAGAAACAGCAATACTCATAAAGGCAGCTATGGAAGAACGTTTATAATTGCAGGCTCTTCGGGTATGACCGGAGCTGCTGTAATGTCTGCCAGGGCGTCCTTAAAAAGCGGTGCGGGCTCGGTGCTGCTCGGTGTGCCTGAGAGTCTCCAGAGTATTGTCAGCATCGGCCTGAATGAGATTATGACAAGGGGATTCCAGGATAATGGCAGAGGAGTATTTGACAAGGCTTGCATGGGCGGACTGCTTGAAATCGCAGACAAGAGCGATAGCCTGCTTGTCGGGCCGGGCCTTACAAGCAGTGAGGACATCAGTGCCATTGTTGTGGGAATAATTGAGAACTGCACTGTTCCTGTTGTCATAGATGCCGACGGCCTTAATGCTATTTCACAGGACGCTGGAATATTGAAAAAACGGAAGGCTGAAATTATTATAACCCCCCATCCCGGAGAAATGGCAAGGCTTATGGGATGTGAAATTTCCGAAGTTCAAGCTGACAGGATAGGGATAGCACAAGACTTTGCAAGAGACAAGGGTTTGATTGTAGTACTCAAGGGCTACAGGACTGTAGTGGCACTGCCAGATGGTACAATCTTCATCAATCCTACAGGAAATCCGGGAATGGCAACAGCAGGCTCCGGTGACGTACTGGCAGGCATTATAGCAGGGTTCCTGGCACAGGGCTTTAAAGCTCCTGATGCCGCCATATGTGGAGTTTATATCCATGGAGCGGCCGGAGACAATGCAGCAGAGGAGACAGGAGAATATGGACTTACCGCAGGTGACATAATAGAAAATATTTCACATACAATAAAGAATATAACGGGAAAATAGCAACCCGAAAAACTCACTGCGGGAGGGTGTCATGTGCATCATAGGTTTGTATGTGCAATTATCCTTGTAAGTATGGTATTGGCAGGGTGCGGCAGATTAGGTTCTGAGAAGACTTTTGATGCGGCTTGCAAAAAGCTTTTGGAGCTGAAATCCTATACCTGCGATGTGACAATGAAGGTTATGAACAATAAAAGCACCATGGAATATAAAATGAAGCACTTTTACATAAGTCCCGGCAAGTACAGGGTTGAGGTGGTGGAGCCTGAGGAACTTAAGGGGCAGGTGACAATTTATGACGGGGAACATTCATATATATACCACCCAAAAATAAACGCCCAGCTTGTTACCGAAAATTTCCCGGATTCTTTGGAATGCGATGCGTTCATAGGCTCATTTATCAGTCGCTTTAAAGATATGAAGAATGTGAAGATTACTAAAGAAAAGGACAATGACAACCTTTATATGCTTGAATTTGAAGTACCCGAACCAAACAGCTACAAGGTGCTTGAAAGGCTTTGGATTGACACTTTGAATGCTGTGCCGGTAAAGGCAGAAATATACGGCGCAGATGGAAAAACAACGGTTTCTATACGCTATACCAATTTTGGCTATAATCCCAAACTCAATGAGAGGGATTTTGAAATTATCAAAAGATGAAAATTAAAGCATAGGGGATGAAAAAATGTACGATCTGAAAAAAGTAAGAGCAGCGTGGGCTGAAATTAATCTGGATGCATTGGCTCACAACATGAGGGAAGTAAGGAGGCTGGCACAGGGAAATGCCTTGGTAACTGCGGTAATTAAAGCAGATGGATACGGACATGGAGCAAAAAAAATAGCACAAACCCTGCTTGACAATGGAGCAGACAGGTTCGCGGTTGCTGTATTGGATGAGGGTGCAGAACTGAGGCAGGCCGGTTTTACTGTTCCAATACTCATTTTGGGCTTCACTGAACCCGAAAGAGCAGAAGAAGTAATAAAGTATGATCTGGAACAGGCAACATACTCATGGGAATTGGCAGAAGCACTGTCTAAAGAGGCCGGCAGACAAAATAAAATTGCAAAGATTCACATCAAGGTTGATACAGGCATGGGAAGAATCGGTCTGAAGCCCAACAGCGAATCTGTTGATTTGATAAAAAGGATAAGCAAGCTGCCGAATCTGATTATAGAAGGTATATTTACCCATTTTGCAGTGGCGGATACAAAAGATAAGACATATACAAAAGAACAATATGATAAATTCAATTGGATATGCAAAGAGCTCGAAAAGGAAAATGTTGAGATAAACATAAGACACTGCGGAAACAGTGCCACTATTATAGATTTGCCGGATATGCATATGGATATGGTAAGGGCAGGCATCATACTTTATGGCTTGGCTCCATCGGATGAAGTCATGCTTAACAAAATTGATCTTAAGCCGGTAATGTCACTGAAGGTTAGAATTACTCATGTCAAGGATGTAGAACTTGGACAGAGTGTAAGCTACGGAAGAAAATTTATAGCTTCCAGAAAGAGCAGGATTGCATCGCTGCCTATCGGATATGCTGATGGTTACACAAGAATGCTCTCCGGTAAAGCCGAGGCTCTGGTTCAGGGCAAGAGAGTTCCTGTTGTCGGAAGAATCTGCATGGACCAATGCATGATCGATATTACAGGGATGGAGGATGTAAAGGTCGGAGATGAAGTAGTACTTTTCGGAGAACAGAATGGCGCCATGATTCACGTGGATGAGCTTGCAGAAAAGCTTGGTACGATTAATTATGAGGTAGTCTGCATGATAGGCAAGAGAGTGCCGAGGGTCTACATAAAGGACGGCAAAATTGTCGACGTGTTGAAATACATAATGAGATAAACTTCCATATATTGCACGTAGGCACAATGTAGGAATTGGTATATAATAATGGGTATGAGGTTAGTATAATCATATATGGTACAATTGTGCACTTCAATACATAATTTTATAGACATAGTTCATACATATAACTGATGAGGTCTTAAAGAACTTAGGAGGTGCTAGTGTGGCTGAATCCAGGAAAATTGCTGTTTGTATGCCGGATACACTATTAAAGGAAATTGACGATATGGTAGGTCTCGAGTGTAGTAATAGAAGCGAGTTCATAAGAAACGCAATGCGTTTTTATATAAACGAAATAAAGAGGACTAATACAGTTGAGAGAATGAAAAACGGATACATTGAAATGGCAGAAATAAACATAACACTAGCAGAGATAGGTTTTACAGCAGATAACGAAACAATTATGGGGTATGAAACAAGACTTGCGGAGTGTGAATGATGTGGTTATAAAAAGAGGGGATATATTCTATGGCGATTTAAGCCCGGTAATAGGTTCGGAACAGGGTGGAGTAAGACCGGTACTGATTGTTCAGAACGATATCGGAAACAAGTATAGTCCCACGGTTATTGTAGCCGCAATAACCTCTCAGATAAATAAGGCAAAGCTTCCTACACATGTCGAGCTGGCTGCTGAAGAGTACGGCATAACAAAGGATTCAGTTATACTTTTGGAACAAATTAGAACCATAGATAAAAAAAGGCTTAAAGAGAAGATAGGGCACTTATCGGATGAGCTTATGAAACAGGTTGACATGGGACTTCAGATAAGCTTCGGCCTTATCGAATATTCAGTATAGAATACATATTGATGTTAAAAAGCTGAGATGCATTGCGTCTCAGCTTTTTCATGTGTCATTGATACCATATTATGTAAATAATAATATAATATGACATAATATTCATATATTTAACATAATATTACACGATTTAACAATTTGTATAATAGGATTAACAATTTATATGATTAACAAATGGAATATTGGTAATTTTATGTAAAATAATAATTACCGATTAACAAAGCAACTCCTAACGGAGTTGTTTTTTATATTATACGATATGGTCGATGAGCGGGCAAAATTGGAGGGGAAGGTAATGAACAGGTTGAAATTTGGCAAAGATCGGAGTGTGGTAGGTATGGATAAGTGGAGTTTGAAAAAACTAATGGCTTTTTTGTTGGCAGTTTTAATATTAACCAACATTTCGTTTGCAGGATACCCGACGCTGGGTATGGATGTTTGGGCAGGAACCCTGAGTCCTGAAAATGCTATAACCTTTACTACAGATTTGACTTCTGTTTCAAAAATACTGTTAATAGACAATGAACATTATGTCATTGCTCAGGATTCTTCAGGCAAGATGGGTATATACAGGATGAACATCGCTGCAAAAGTACTAACAAGGGTATGTGATGTATCAACCCTTATACCGGGGGCTAACTCATTTATAGGTTATACAAAGATAGGGCCTGACCATAGGTTTGTTTTTTCGGCAGAGACTGGCGAAACTTATAATAAGAATGCAAAAGTAAGCACTCTATCATCGGCAAATCTACAGAGCTTTACTGTATCAAAATTAAATAGTATATCGATTTCATATCCCTATAGTTGTGGTTTTTCATTTAGTGAATCTGATGGATATTACTATATAGACGTAGTGTACAGTTATGCTAGACAAAGTTATGAGGGTTATACAGGGAATGCTTTCAAGTTTTATAAAAGCTCGGATTGTTTGAATTGGACAGCCGTAATCAGTGAAATTTATTCTGAAGGAGATATTTCTGCGTATACATATGTAAGCCCTGCTGTTGAAGCAACAAACCAGAGGATGGTTCTTACTAGAGGATACTATTATTATAGTGACAGTAGTAGCGGATATTATTATCGTTCGTATGAACACTATTTGTATAGGATATCCGGTAGTAGTGTTACAAACGACGGGTATGAGCAAATATATGTACAACGTGATAAAAGAGGTGCACCCTATAGTCTGAATAGTAACGGTGAATATACTATCAGTAATTATGGAAGGTTCTCATTCCTAAACAGAAACAGGGTATACTTGCCGAGTTCAAACA
The DNA here is from genome assembly GCA_050261415.1 of Caulobacteraceae bacterium. Taxonomy (GTDB): domain Bacteria; phylum Bacillota; class Clostridia; order Lutisporales; family Lutisporaceae; genus JBLNDG01. The sequence goes on from JBLNDG010000058.1 coordinate 17,815, forward strand.
ATTCACAGACGTCCACAGATTATAGAGATATTTATCTATATTATGGGGTAAACAGCTTTTACTGCGGTTATGCCCAGCGATTATCATCTACTACAGCACTTACATACTTTGATAATGGTGTTTATACAAATAAGCTTGGTACACATGGTAAGTACCTGTACTATGTTTACACACCAAGTACACCGCTTCCGGCAGGCACTTACAAAGTAAATGTCATAACAGGTACTAATATGAATGATACCAACATACTGTCTATTACCGATTATGCAGGCAGTACCTCCTTCAGCACTCCTACAGCTATATATCTGAAGATAACACATACAAATGGAGGAATCACATACCACAGACTACAAAATGGAACAGCTACAGTCATTATGGAAACGGAATATAGCAGTGCTGAAGCCACATTACCAATAAATCCGCCGGTTTCCGAGTATCAGGCACAGGGATATTATGAGTGTTATGTTGATTCAGTAAAGGCCATATTCTTCAATAGTTCAGCCAATGCATTCAAGATAATATATGAGAATTCAA
>JBLNDG010000059.1:0-4120 GCA_050261415.1 Caulobacteraceae bacterium
CATATTATTTCCCACTCCTAACCTCCGCAAGTATTACACTGGTCGATCTTTTCAACAATATACTCTTACCTATGATCCATGCTGTGGTGCTATTAATCTTTGCTTAACCATTCTTTGGGGAATCTTGAGCTTGGTATAGCTAACCCTAATCCCGAAGTAGTATACACTCCTGTATCATTGCTTATGTTTCCGCTTGATATTGTCGTTAATGGATTAAACACTTGCCGTGTTATCGGAGTTAATTGTAATAAGGATATGCTATTAATCGTCTCTGATATCGATAATCCTTGAGGGAAACCTATAATACCTATATTGGTTCCTTCCTCAAATTCATTTGAATCAATGATCTTAACTGCTTTTAATGGGGTAGCTTCGGAAGGCAAATGTTTTAATTCAATTTTGCAGACGCCTATATCAGGTTCTTCTGGCGAAAGTGCCTTTATCAATTCAAGTCCTTTATATTTTTTATTTTCCATGTTGGGACTGTCCACCTCATTTGGAGGAAGAGCCAATTCTGTAATCTTGGCAGGTATAACCCCAACTACTCCGACAAAATTCGGATCGGGAATACCATTTACAAATAACATCACTGCCGCATTCGGTCGTATACGATTATTTTCATCCAAAAGAGGTTCAAAAACATGGCAATTACTCATAATCCAACCAGATTGATGAACAATAAATCCTGTTCCAATAATTTGACAATTACCTTGGAAATCTGTAAATCCTATACCCACTATTGATGGCCTCCATAATTTTATAGGCAGATTGGAAGTCCATTTTATTCCCCCTTTACAGTTTCTAATCTCAGCTTTTCTCTTCAAGCGCAACTATTCTGCGGTCTTCTGTCAGAAGCTTCATTTGACTTATTGCGATAGCATTTAGTTTTTTAAGCCGCTCGCTTTGCGACATGCCTTCCCCAATGAATACAGCATTCAGGTTCTCCATATTTGAAAGGCAAACGAGTTGAGAAACATTTGCGTAGTCACGGATATTCCCTTTGAGTTCAGGATTAGCGTCCCGCCATTGTTTAGCAGACATGCCAAATAAGGCAACATTTAATACATCTGCTTCGCTGGCATATACCTGATTAACCTGCTGGGGCGTGAGCTGTGGAGGGATTAAATTCTCTTTGATTGCATCCGTGTGAATCCGATAATTTATTTTAGCTAAGTTACGCTTAATATCCCAGCCAAGCTGTTTGTACTCTTCCTCTTTCAAACGCTGGAATTCTTTTATAAGGTACAGTTTAAACTGTGGAGATACCCATGAAGCAAATTCAAAAGCAATTGTTTCATGTGCGTATGTACCACCGTATCTGCCAGCCTTTGCGATTATGCCACGAGAATTTGTTTTCTCCGTCCATTGTTTTACGGATAATACAAAACGGTTTAATCCCGCTTCGTTTTTAATTCCCTCGAATTCGGGGGAATTAAAATTTGGATTGTACATTTCCTCCCATATCCCAAGAAACTCAATCGTATTTTTATTTCGAAGCCACTTCTCGATTAAAGCCAATCCGTTTTCTATGTTTCTGACCATATCTGTAAGAGAGATATAGTCCTTTTCTTCAAATTGAACTACTGCAATTTCAGTTCCATCTACTGTCATTTTTTTAGCCAATTACTACACTCCCTTCATTATTAAGCCTACCGATTTCGATAGGTTTAGCTGCATTCGCATCTAATTATGGCGCATCCGCCTAAGTTAAATTATACCAAACATTTGTTCTCTTGTTCAACGAAAAAGAGAACTTATTATAAACAAGTACTGTCTTTTCTGTTCGTAATATCAGAGAATTATACTAACTAAAAAGACATTGCATAGCATAAAACAAGCCGTTCGGCTTGTTTCTTCTGCGTTGGGGTTTTAGCCCGCTCAATCTATGCCGGAGGATTTACCCTCCATTCTTATTGTCAATTATTAGTATATCACAGGTTCAGTCATTCTGGAATGGCCTTTTCTCCTGTGACCTATCCATACGGAAAATCAGAATATAAGTATCAAAAACCTGAATTTTATCAACTTCATTCCTGATTATGCTTTCATTATAAGCTTCGCTCAAGCAGACAGCCTTGCTCAGAACATCCTGTACCCATCCTTCATTCAAAGTAGGGGAATGGGGGCATGCCTCTTTGCCTTTTTCAATCCGCATTGCACAGCGCCAGACTACCTTGCCGCGTTCAGTTCTTCTCCGATACGATGCACCGCAATCGCCGCATACAATCAAATTCCCTAAAAGGTATTTACCGTTATATTTGCTCCCGCTGGCTTCTACCGAGCCATCTTCTCTGCTGACAAATCTTGAGCGTTTGGCCATTTCTTCCTGAACCTTGTCGAACACGTCAGCGGAAACAATGGCCGGATGGCTGTCCTTCACATAGTATTGATTGCGTTGTCCGATATTTTTAGTTTTCTTACCGGTCATAAAATCTTCGGTAAAGGTCTTTTGCAACATAGTGTCGCCCTTGTATTTCTCATTCTTAAGCATCTTCTGAATCGTTTTTGTATCCCAAATCTCCTTGCCCGTTGCGGTTTTAATCCCTTGGAATTCCAGATAAACCTTTATTTGTCCTAATGACAAACCTTGCAAATACAAGTCAAACATCTTCCTGACAACCTCTGCCTGTTCTGGAACAATAACAATCTTACCGTCTACGCAAGTGTAACCCATGAAATTCTTATATTTCGTAAAGATATCGCCTTTTTCGAACTTGTGCTGAAATCCCCATTGAATATTCTCGCTGGTATTCCGGCTTTCGTCTTGTGCCAGCATACCCCTCAACGTAATTTCAAATTCCTTATCCGTATTAATCGAATCCAGCTTTTCATTTTCAAAATGCATGTTGATCCCTCGCTCTCTTAAAAATCTTATAATCTTCAAAATCTCCAGAGTATCCCTTGACACTCTACTGATTGACTTGGTAATGATATAATCGATTTTGCCCTTCGCCGCTTTCTTGAGCATTTTGTCCAGCCCTGTTCTGCCGCTTCGCCGTAACCCGCTTTCGATATCATAGAACACATCAGCAAAAAGCCAGTTGGGATGCCTTCGTATCATCTTCGTATAAGTTTTTATCTGAATTTCAAGGCTGCGCAGTTGTTCCGGTCCGGATGTACTGACCCTGCAATAAGCGGCAACCCTAAGCTTTTTATTCTCTTTGGGTATAGCAGGTATGATTCTTACATTTTTCATTTGCTTTCCTGAGTCATTCATATAAAATGGGAATCCCATTTATATTCTACCAAAAAGAAAAGACTTGAGGCATTCACTCAAGTCAAAGTATATTTCCACTCATAATCTCGCAACCCCTTGATATATCAGCGTTTCAGGTTCTGCAACAGGATTATGGCTTCCACGTGCCTTGATTGTACAAAAATAATGCCGCTCGAAGCTGGTACCCCCTTGGCGGCAGGGTATTATTTGATAGATCTCAACGTGCCGTAAAATATCTGTTTCTTATATTCCTGCAATCTCCATGATCTTTTTTCTTATTTTATAACTATATTGCCTCTTGCCAAGCAATTCCAAAAGCAACTCCCGTACTATCTCCACAGGACACATGCTTAAACACTTTAGTACTAAAGAATACAATTGCCTGGTCGTGTTATTGGATGGAGTCCTGGCAAGCTCGTTCACATACGCTTCTATTGTATTTCTTTCTGATTCCTTTGTAGAAAGAATCTTACCTTGTCATCAAAAAAGAACCATACATGTGCTCCATTCCCTGAACGAGAACGTTCAACTGCAAATGGAATATTTTTTCCTGCACAGATATCTCTCAAAACTGATATATCTTTTTCCCAGCCTTCATCATCGAAATCAATAGCTAGGAAATAACAGGCTTCATCAGGCAGCATAGGATATACACCAAAAACGTCTTTGCCCCTGAGATGCTTATCTATTGCTGCAAAGTCCAAAACTGCATAATTTCTATTACCGCATTCGGAGCATTTAATCTTTGGCTTATTGCAAATTCCTCTTGCCCACTCATTCACACATACAGGAGAATACCCCGATTTACCCTCTTTGTTTTGCCACCTTTTTGCATAGACATCATCCCTGCCTCTAAACAATGACATAAACAGGTTAATTTTATCCTCCGGGGAGCTACTATTG
>JBLNDG010000060.1:0-22636 GCA_050261415.1 Caulobacteraceae bacterium
TTGCCTTATAAGGCAGTGATTTCAACGTATCTAAAAAAATGGAAAAGATTTGCTTGGAATATCTGGAAGAAGAATTTGCCGCTTAAAGTGCGGCGTTAGCCGCTTTTTTTTATTTTTTGAAACCCAAAGAGATCGGAGTTTTCAGTTCTAACCTTAAATATGCTGCTTGTGTATAAATGAGAAATTATGAGCATTTATGCCACAATATAGCATAAATTGACAAAAAAAGTCAGTTATATTATAATAAATGTTGAGAATATTGCGAAGTGTTTATATTGTTTTTAAAGCGGAAATTGGTGTATGTACAAAAAATTAAAGTAGAAGGGGGTTTCTGGTTATGTTTTTTAGGAGTTTTAAATCAAAATTCATAGTGATGTTTGTATTACTTGCAATTATTCCTACTATAGTTTTGGGAACCGTGACGTATGTGAAATCGGCGGAAATACTTGAGACGGAAATTAACAAATCTGTTGAACAGACAATCAAACAGATTAACGGTAATTTCGGAAATTTCTTCGATAAGATTGGTTCTTCAATTAGCATGGCCTCCACCAGCAAAAATGTCGGTGAAGCGAGTTCCAGCCAGGAAGCCGTCGATGGAATGATGGCTGAATTCAAAAAATACATAGAAAATTATCCTGATGTTCAGTATATATACCTAGGGCTTGAGGATGGAAGGATGCTTGTCTATCCGGATTTGGACCTTCCCAGTGGGTATGATCCCAGGCAACGACCTTGGTATCAGGCGGCTAAAGGAAATACTGGCGAACTATATTGGACAGAGCCTTATGTAGATGCATTTACAGGCGAGTATGTAATAAGTGCTTCCAAGCAGGTTAAAGGTCCGGACGGAAGCATTGTAGGTGTTATTGGAGCTGATATAAACTTGCAGAAGCTTACCGGATTGCTGTCCGGTGTAAAAATTGGTGAAAACGGATACTCCTTCAGTATAGACAGCAAAGGTGTGTTTGTAACTCACCCCGACAAGGAGAGTATAGGGAAAAATATTGGAGATTTTGCCTGGGGGAAGGAGATAATTGAGAAGCCGGAAGGCAAACTGACTGCTGCTATAGACAACACGGACAAGCATCTTATATTCCTGACAAATAAGAATACAGGCTGGAAAATAGCAGGGGTTATTGCAAAGAGTGAACTGACAGGTAAACTTGAAGTAATAAGGTATACAGTAGGCTTGATATGTATTATGGGTGTATTGGTTGCTTTACTGGGTTCACTGTTGTTCTCGGGCAGCATATCAAAACAAATCAAAGGAATACTTGCAGCGATGGACAAGCTGGGCAGCGGAGACCTTACAGTAAGTATAAAAGCTAAGTCAAAGGATGAAATAGGACATATAGCGAACAGCTTCAATAAAATGGCCGGCAATATGAGGCAGCTGGTGGGAGGAATACAGGAAGCAGCTCAGAAATCCAAGAGTATATCGGATAAAGTAGCTGCATCTGCAGGTGCAATAAGTATCGCGAGCGGAGAAATTGCAGGTGCCATTCAGGAAATAGCATCAGGGACTGCAGGCCAGGCGAAGGAGGCGGAGGGCAGCGTAGAAATAACAAACATACTCGCGCGCAAAGTGGCTGACATGGTTGAAAAATTGCAGATAACCGTTGTAAGTACTGAAAAGATGAGAGAAAGAAATGAATTGGGCACCAAGTCTATTCACGAATTGCGTGATAGATTCAGGAAGAATACCGAAGCATCCATGAATGTGTCCAGAGGAGTGCAGGAGGTATCAGAAAAGTCCAATTCAATAAGCAAGATAATTGAGACAATAAACGCTATAGCAGATCAGACAAACTTACTGGCATTAAATGCGGCAATAGAAGCAGCAAGGGCGGGTGAGGCCGGCAAAGGCTTTGCGGTAGTAGCAGATGAAGTCAGGAAGCTTGCAGAAGAATCTTCTAATGCGACAGATGAAATAAAGGGCATAGTAGAAGAGATTGTCAAGCTGATAGATAAGACCTACAGGGATATGGAATATACAGGTACACTTGTCAACGAAGCTAATGCAGGGCTGGAAGAGACCAATAAGAGCTTCAATGAGATAGAAGAGTCTGTTGAGGATGTAACAAAACAAATGGAGCTTCTAAGAACAGATATAGAAGAGATAAACGTTGCAAAGGACAAGGTACTAACCTCTATAGAAAGTATAACTGCGATTACCCAGCAGACCTCCGCATCTACCGAGGAAGTAAGCGCTTCCACCGAAGAGCAGGCAGCTTCCATAGAGGATACTGTAAAATCCATGGAAGAGTTGGGTTCGATAATTTCACGTTTGTCAGATTCAATCAGCGCTTTTAAAATCTAGTTTCAGACTGAATTTTAAAACCCGTAAGGCAAATTAAGCTCTACGGGTTTTGTTATACGCTAATATCTATATTGCTCCCTATATGGGGCGTAACTGATAGTTCCATCATTTTTGCACTTGTCTCTTGCATACCGCTTATAAGTGCAGCAACAGTCGATGCGTCCTGTTTCATTGCTTTTTGTAAATTCAAAATTCCTATAGCCTGTCTTACACTGTTGAGGTCCGCCATATTCATAGATACATCCATAAATATACCCCCTTTTACATATTATAGCATTTCTTTTTGTAAATGTACACTTTGAAACATAATTTATTATTTAGGTATTGATTAGAGCTAAAGTTGGAACTGTAATAGAGGGATATATTGATAAAGGGTGAAAGCGTGAACGGACAAAGACGGATTGAATTAATAATTAAGATTTTACTATGGGTAATAGTAGTTGCTGTATCCTTGATTCAGCGCTCAGATAGCTTTGAAGCTCTTCCGCAGTATATGAAAATATTCATATTCCTTTTTGATATAGCACTAAGCATAATGCTGATATGGTTCATGCCGTCTTCAAAAGCGGATAGAACCCTGAAAAGGGGCCTGAAGTACCTGGATAAGGACAGTGATAAAGCAGTGCGGTATTTGAATGCCTATCTTGACTCAGAAATGCTTACTGATCTTGAAATTGTGGCAGGCTTAAGAATTTTAGGGATTGCAAATCATAAAAGAGGAGACAATGAAAAGGCGATTCAGTATCTTGAAGCAGCTTTGGAAGAACAGGAAAAGGACAATGATACGAAGGTAGAATTACTGGGTGCAATAGGTATCGTATATTCTGAGTCAGGGGAGTACAAAAAGGCTGTAGAATACTTTGATTTTCCCTGTCCAAGGCATATATCCAAAGAAATGCACTGGTTCAGGTCATGGAAACATATATAAAGGCAGATCAAAAGGAAAAGGCAATAACAGTTTAACGACAGGCTTATTTGCAAAAATGATTAAAAGATTTAAGATGTAAAGCTTATAAAAGCAAAACCAGCATCAACTATTGATGCTGGTTTTGTTTTGACTGTAATTTGGTTGCTTGTATATATTTGGTTGCCGGATACATCAAATCCGCATACCGTATAAGTATATTCACTGCCTGGCTGCAAATCCTTGTCGTAGAAGGTATCTGCAGAAGTACTTGCTATTTCTTTGCCATCACGGTATACAGCATATCGTGCTATATCAGGATCAACTACCGCACCTCCCCAATCAAGCCTTACTTTTGTATAGGAAACCTCTACAGTTTTTAAGCTGCGGAGGGCTGACTCGTCTATTAAGGAGTTACCATCCGGATTTATTATAAATTCTATTTTGCTGGATATTCCTTTTACCGTATTGAACTTAAATGTATCTGCTATATTTAACGTGATTGCTGCATTTCCGCTTTCACCTTTTATTTTCAGCATGTTCCCGGTCAGCTCGGCATAATCCGGATTGCTCGATATAATGGAATACTGGGTTTTATCAAGATACATGCTTGTGTTATCATTAAATACGGCTTTTACCTTTACGGGTGCCTCTTTTTTACTTTCTAGAGCTCTAAACGGTATTTCAACCTGGAATTCCTTAACCTCATGGTCTGTCATAAATCTTTGACTTGAAACGTATTCATCGAGTATGTTTATGGCACGATTCAAATCTGAGTTTATTCTTTTTGCAACTTCTTGATTCAAATCCGCATCACAGTTTACAGTGTTTAATATATTTTCAATATTGCATTTGAGTATATGCGCTGTTTCAGTTTTAGCACTTATGATCAGCTTTTTATATTTCTTTGACTGCACATCATTCATGCCGCCGTTCTTCACATATATATCATCAATTTTCCTGATAATATCTTCAAGCACTTTATTTATTGACTGAAGAGGGGCTTTATCAGTAACCGATGAAGGTGTACTAAATGCACCTAGCTTCAGTACGTTGTCATAGCCTCCGTTGAACAGTGATTCAAATTCGAAAATTCCAATACCGTTCGTATTTGATTCTCTTATAGCATTAATCTGCCTTAAAAGCACTTTTGCATCGACATTTGTATATGTAGCGATTCCGGAAAAGACCTGGGAATGGCCCCTTGCAAAAGCCCAAGTTTTCATAACATCAGCAATTACCGGCTCTTCATTAAGATAATAGGACATTGGTATCACGTTGTTGATATAATCCCGGCTTGTCCATGCTCTCGGATCTTGGTACGTGTCTACAATTGTTTTATCATAATCCGGCCATACGTCCGCCGATATCCTTAAACCTGGTTTAATAGACTTCACTTCTGAAAAGGTTCTATAGGCAAAGGAGCTTATTAAATGAGCCCTGAATTCACACCACTTCTGCCACAACACATCACCAGGCTTTAGAGTTGCAGGATCGGTGCCGGTGTAGCTTTTAAAAAGCTGTCTGGTATATGCGTCATAACCAAAGTCATTTGAATAATCGCCGGAACTGGGATAACGCATATAGTCAAACTGAATTCCGTCAAGATTATATTTCCTTGCAAGCTCTTTATACAGCCCGGATAAAAAATCGCGTACTTCCGGTAGTGCCGGATTCATAAAGTAATACTTTGTTATGCCGTTTTCAAGGAAGTACTTATCTCCTTTTCTGCTGACTACCATCCACTCAGGCTTATTTTCTGCCATAGGAGGACCTGCCAGAAAATCCTCAACCCATGCATGTATTTCGATACCTCTTGCATGGGCTTCCTTTAAATATGCCCCAAGAATATCAATACCGCCATACATTGGGTTCTGCTGCATTATTTCATTGCCTGTAGGGTATATGGCATAACCGTTCCAGTAAGCTTCCAGATATACCGTATTGATATTCAGGGCTTTTAGCATATCCAGACGCTTTACTATTTCGTCAATGCTTGTCTCTCTGGGGCGCAGCCATACCGCCCGGTTTTCCGTCTTAACAGATTCAAAGGTCATGAAATATGCACTGTCAGCGTCCTTTTGTATATCCTCGGCATAGGCTGCCAAGTCCTTATATTCACCTTGCTTAACCCGGCCTTGTACATCTTTTAGTTTTGACACTGCCGTATCTATTACACCCTGAATCTTGTCATACGGGATGTCCATGTATCTTTTTTTTGCTGAATTTAGATTGTCCTGTGCTGACTTTATGCTATACTGTGCCATGCTTATGTACGAATCAGGAGTAAAAATTATAGTTGCTTCTTTTGTCCCTTTATCAAAAAACACTGATGAACCAAGTCGTGCATACTTCTGCAGCCATTTTATCTTATCACCGTGTCCTGAGAGGATATATCCGCCTTGAGAAATTTCCGAGTCGTTCCCCCCTGTGCTGATAATTTTACCGTCACTGCCGACTGATACTTCATAACCGTATGGATTAGTTCCGGTCCGGTTGTTGTAGCTGCTGTCGTAGACAATCAGCTGATTGGGGCCTCTATAGCCATCGTAGGGCTTGCCTTTTTCTGCATCCCATGCTGAAGGGTTGTCCTCCAATGTTTTGGGGTTGTATGCATCATATTTTATTTTGCTTGCATTGTACAGCTTGTTATTATCAATAGTTATTGCAACTGCATCGCTAAGCTTTGCCATCTCATGAAGCTGCTTATAATACGGACTTCCTGAATGTATGGATATTACCATTCCATCCTTCGGTATCGGGGAATCATTATTGCTACGTGTTCCATTGACGCTTGACATGTCAACAATCCTGGTAATCACGTTATCTACAATTGTTACTTCTATTCCCCAGGAATTGGTTTTTGTTGAGGCGCCGTAGGACGGGTTGTATAATACAACCTGGTTGGCGCTCCTTTCCGTATTGACCTGGTCTATTGGTACCAGCGTGCCATCCAGCTTAAAGAACATATCAGGAAGAATCGGTATTTCCAGGTTTGAAAGAGCCACTTCCCTGCCTGCATAAAAATTTTTCTCAAAATCCGCAGTATTTCCAGTATAAGAGATAACATATCCGTTTGACGGGATATATGTGCCTTTGATTCCGTTTGTATTCTTATATGTAATGATGTTGTTAACGGCAACATATTCAAGGGTGCCCTCTGTAAAGGGCTTTGTGTATTCCCCGTAGTTTCCGGTATAGATTGCAATTTTGCCTGCTTCCCGCTCTTTATCTACCAGGTCGATTGGGCATATAGAACCGTTTTCAAAAACAATCGAAGGGGTACCGGTTATAGAATATGCGGCTGCGTCATTTGCATTAACTTGAAGAAAAAGGATTGTAAATATGCAGAGAAATTGCATTATGTATTTAATATATTTCACTTTATTGACTCCTGTATAATTAATAAAAATTACCACACCGATTATAACACAGGTTTCATGGGGCTGCAAGGCAGTAGAAAAGTACGGCAGCCGGTTATATGCATAATTAAGCACCTGATGTTAAAAATACTAGATATTGGCCTTTTTATAAAGATAGGGAAGTGGAACTGGCAATGTTGAAATTGGCAAAGTATTTAAAACCCTTTATTCTCTTAATACTTCTGATTGTAGGATTATTGTTTGTGCAGGCATTATGCGACCTGGCACTGCCGGATTATATCTCCTATATCGTTAATGTTGGAATCCAGCAAGGTGGAATAAAAAATGCAGTACCTGAGGTCATACGAAAAAACGAACTTGAAAAGCTTAAGCTTTTTATGGATGATGACAGCAGAAGGCTGGTTGATGAGAATTATGTGCCTGAACAGCAGGAAGTTTACAAACTGAATACAAAGGACAAGACCGTACTAGATAAGCTGAATACGGTATTCGGCAAGCCAATGCTGATTGTAAGCGGAATTGAAAAGGAGGGACTGACAAATCTGCCTGAGTCACAGCTTAATGCCATGATGGAAAAAGCAGCCGAAAAGCTTAACAATATGCCGGAAAGCATGATCACCCAGGCTGCAGTTGCTTACATACATAAGGAGTATGGGACAATCGGGGTTGATACCGATAAGCTCCAAACAGATTATATTATAACCACACAGGCATCAATATGCTGCTGATTGCTTTGCTGAGCGCAGCTGCAACGGTTGTTGTAAGCCTTCTGGCTGCCAAGGTAGCAGCCGGGCTCAGCAGGGACCTCCGGGGCGGCATATTCAAAAAGGTTGTAAGCTTTTCTATTTCGGAATTTGATAAATTCTCCACTGCTTCACTGATTACAAGGAGCACCAATGATATTCAGCAAATACAAATGCTCACTGTGATGCTTTTGCGGATTGTGTTCTACGCACCCATTCTCGGTATAGGCGGCATGATCAAGGTGCTCAATACCGATACTTCAATGGGCTGGATAATAGCTGTTGCAGTAGTGTCAATACTCGCACTGGTAATAGTGCTGTTCGGTGTTGCCATACCCAAATTTAAATATGTAAGGAATTTTACTCAACCCATTTCACAGGTGGCACAAGTGTCAAACGTACTCCAATCAACAGCAGCTGCAGCTGAAAGAGTTTTTGAATTCCTCGGAGAAAGGGAGGAAGTACCGGATACTGCAGATCCGGTCCGGTTTGAAAATGTCAGGGGAGAGGTAGAATTCCGCCATGTGCATTTTGGCTATAACCGTGAAAAGATTATAATAAATGATTTTTCTGCCAATATCAGACCGGGCCAGAGGGTAGCCATCGTAGGGCCTACAGGGGCCGGGAAGACTACTATAGTGAAGCTGCTGATGAGATTCTATGATATAAACAGCGGTGCCATACTGGTTGACGGGGAGGATATAAGAAACTTCAAACGTGGGGATCTGCGGAGCATGTTAGGTATGGTGCTCCAGGATACCTGGCTTTTCAACGGTACTACCATGGAAAACATCCGCTACGGCAGACTCGATGCCGATGAAGAAGAGGTTGTCAAAGCAGCTAAGCTTGCCCGTACACATCACTTTGTCAGAACCTTGCCTAGCGGCTATAAAATGGAGCTTAATAAAGAAGCAAGCAATATATCCCAGGGGCAGAAGCAGCTGCTGACTATAGCCCGGGCAATACTGGCCGACCCCAGAATATTGATACTGGATGAGGCAACCAGTTCGGTAGATACCCGTACTGAAGTACTGATACAAAAAGCTATGGAAAACCTGATGCAAGGACGGACCAGCTTTATTATAGCACATAGGCTGTCGACAATAAGAGATGCGGATATGATTCTTGTGATGAAGGACGGGGATATCATAGAGCAGGGAAATCATAAGGAGTTGTTGGCAGCAAGGGGCTTCTATGCATCGCTTTACTACAGTCAGTTTGAAGTGCAAACTGATTCTACGGCATAAGCTTTTTTATGGCGTATAGGAGCATCTTTACTGAAAAGCAACAGTAAAGAAGACAGATATAAAAACCCCAATGTAAACATTGGTGAGATACTTTAGGAGTTTGGCTGTATTGGAGTAATATAATAGAAGGGGAATTTCTTTTGTATATTGTATAGCTCATTGTATGACAGGCAACTGTCTAGATAAAAAAGCGTCTGCGGAAGAAAAAACGCCTTAAGAGCAATAGTAGAAGAATAGTACCAAGCAATCCTCTAAAGCCTTGATTTCCATATCCTATATAGTTACCGTCCATATCGTATAATCTATTGCCGCTGTGGTAACCGATAGGTTCACCATCCATTGTATAAACATACTGGTCATCTACATATGCCAAAGGGGTACGGTATGCATCGTAAATCATAGAACCATCAGTATAACCCGCGACGCGGTTGCCCATGTCATAAATTATATTACCGTCAACATAACCATGAAGTCTGCCTAGGGAATCGTATGCTCCTTCCAAAATCCCACCGCCTTTTTTATTATAGGGTTTACTACAGTAAAAGAAATTTCATTCCCCTATGATATTATTATGTTGCCTGTACACTTTTGTTGATATTGAATCCGGTATAGAATTTGAAAAGCTTCGGGGAACCCGGAAATTCAAAATTTTAACTCTACTCGCTTAAATATTGGTATATATTCATGGGTATGCAGTCCAGCTGCATGTTCTTTATCATATAGTATATATAATTACCCTTTCTTTGCTTATATAACAAGCCTGATTCGTACAATACCTTCAAATGCTTGGAGATACAGGCTTCTGTGAGCTTCAAATCCACCGCCAGACTTTGTGTGGAAGACTGCCCTTGATATATGGCTTTGAGTATTTTCAGCCTTGTTTGATCACCCAATGCCCTCATGGTTTTATACAGGTCCACAGGCACTTCGGGTGCGGCTTCCTGCAAATGTGCCCTGTAGGTCAGCTGTATATGTTCGGGGTCGTTTATTACTACAAGCAGATGCGGGCTAATAAAGCTGCTGATTTTGACAGTGATCTTCTTAATCCTTTCGAAATCAAAGGAAAAGGTCTTGTATTTGTAGAACACCAATTTGTCCGCTGTTACTTCAATCCTGTCATGGATGGTTTTTGCATACTCCCTGAGACCTGCTTTATCGCAGGCAACAGCCTGACCCTTAAGTATCCGTATCAGCAAGGGCTCCATGTAACGCAGCTCATTTTCGAAAAACTGGAAGTAATAAGCCTTAAGGCAAGCAAAAAAGCGCCTGCGGAAGCTATCTGCATCTGATGGAATGGAGGGGGTCTGGTTACTATTGGACAACACCTTGAAAAACTTTTCCGAATCCAAGTCAGCAATAGAATCCAATACGGCAATTGTATTGAGGTCAACTATGTTGTCTGACACATCGCAGAAATCCATGGCTCCACACCACTCATCACTGTTTCTCCCAAAGTACATCAATTCTTCATATAGAGCCTGAGGCAGTTTGGCTTTCATATCTGCAGCCCATTCCAGCCGCTCCAAATGATGCTCAGGTCTGGCAAGTACATGAAGACTGCACATCATTTCAAAAAAAGGCGAGTATACAAACTCTACAGTTATATTACCATCCTGTTTGACAGATAATATCATAATCATCCCTGCCGTCTGTGTTGATTTTATTCCATTATAGCATTTTCATCAGAACAGTGCCATGTTACCGGTCTTTTTGGCATACCGCTCTCCCAGCTTAAGGCACAGAACCGTTACGGCCAGCATAAGAAATCCGATTGAAACGCTGGTAAACACAAAACCTTTAATCCGAGAAACATTATCTCCTCTTATAAAAATCCTCCTAAGCATTTCAGCAATGTAGGTCAGCGGAAAAACTGCACTGATTGCTTTTGCCCAGATAGGAAACACTGCAGAAGGCACTTTTATGCCTGCAAATATCTCCATAGGCTCCTCCAGTATGGTAAAAAGAAATGAAGAATCCCTTGAAAAAAGAAACAAAGCATTAAGAAGCATACCCCACAGCATGGAAAGTACAATGAGCAGTACAATCCCTATAAATGCGCATAACATGTTTATCTTATGGGCAGTCGCATTCAAAAGGAAGATACCAAGCGCAAAAACCACAAAAAGCCATATACTTTCAAATAGTGAGGATACTGCATTTCCCATAATAAAGGCCAGCCTGTGGGCCGGGGTCATATATACGAATTCCAGGGTTCCGAAGGTCCTCTCCATGGAAAAACGCCAGGCAGACTGTACGAAACAACGGAAAAAAATCAGGCACAGGTAGCCCATAAGCACAAATACAATCAGGTTCTTTTCGTTTATGTAGCCCAGTTCACCGACTATTTTGTCAAGCCTGAAGGGCTTGTAGCTGTAGTATGCGGTAACAAATGTCAGTACCGGCCAAATAAAAAGTGAAATATAAATTGACTTGTTGAAAAAATAGTTCCTGTGCTGCTTCCTCATTTCAGCAATCAGCACTTTTATAAAGTATCTCAATACTATCCCCTCCTGGACAACTTTACTATCGTATCTTCAAGGCTGGGCTCCTGCTGGTAGAATTTTTTAAAGGGGGCTTTCTGCTCAAGCAGTACTCTGGCAACTGTACTGCTTAAGTCTCTGTTGGAGGTTATTGTGTATGCAAGGCTTTTTTCATCCCAGACTATGCTGCAGTTTTTCTCCATTTCCATACATGCTCTCTTGAGGTTTGCATGCAGCAGCTCATGGTTTTCATAAAGCTCGAGGCAGAGTACCTTGTTTTCCATTCCCATTTGTGCCAGTTCTTTCGGCGTACCCTGAACAATTACCGAGCCCTTGTCCAGAACATAGACGTATTCGCAGAGTTCCTCCACCTCTTGCAGGTAATGTGTTGTCAGAAGGATTGATTTACCCTGCTTGCTGGCCAGGTCCCTGATATGTTCCCTCAATTCTCTTGCAATAGCAGCATCCAGACCCAATGTAGGCTCATCCATAAAAATATAGCCGGGGT
Source organism: Caulobacteraceae bacterium (assembly GCA_050261415.1). Taxonomy (GTDB): domain Bacteria; phylum Bacillota; class Clostridia; order Lutisporales; family Lutisporaceae; genus JBLNDG01. The sequence continues at coordinate 11,589 of JBLNDG010000060.1, forward strand.
CATTGATAAGTCCTCTTGCTATTTGCAGCCTTTGTTTCATTCCCTTTGAAAAGCGCTCTACGGGTATATCCTGCTTTTCCCCTAAGCCTACCATGTCAAGAAGTTTCTCGATTCTTTCATTCAACAGCTTGTTGTCTATTCCGTAAAGCTGCCCGTAATACCATAGGTTTTCCCTGGCAGTAAGGCGCCAGTATATCATTCGCTCTCCGCCTGTTACCATGTTGATTTTCTTCTTTACCTTCATAGCATCCGCAACCCCGTCCAGACCATCTATGCTGATATGCCCTGAAGTTGGCAGCAGTAATGTAGAGAGCATTTTTATCGTAGTGGTTTTGCCTGCTCCATTGATTCCAAGAAGACCAATTATCTGCCCTTCACGTAACTCAAGGCTTACATCCCTTACAGCCTCAACCTTGCTTCTGCTTTTTTTGAAAAAACCTGTCCAATCTGTTGTTTCAAACGTTTTGCTCAGATGTTCCGCTTTTAACATTTCAATAACCTCCATCAACCAAATATTTTTTCAAGGGCTGACGCCTCAACCTTTCTTATAAGTGAAAAACCAACAAGGCAGTATACCATGCTCATCGCTATGATACGCATATAGCTGCCCGCCTGGGCTGCAACTGTAAGTCCCCCAAGAGTACTGTTCCTGATCATCTCAATGGAAACGGTTACAGGAATACCCTGTGACAGCCACTGAATGGGCTGCGGAAGATACTGTACGGGGAATGTCACCCCACAGATAAGGAATAATATGGCAAACAGGGTATTTTGGGAAATGTAGGTGTCCCTGGTATAGAGCATGATGGCTGCCAATATAAGGGAAACTGAAAAATATGAAACAAGGGAAAGTACCATGCCTATAAGTGCTGCCATACCGTTAAAACCGCTGAACCTGACCCCGAAAGGCAGGCATACCAGGAGCATTACCGCCACTTCTCCCGAGGTGGTGATTGTTTGCTGAAGCATATTCCCAAGGAAATATTGAATTCTTTGGAAAGGTGCAAGCATAAGGCTCTCCAGTGTTCCCTCCCTTAGTTCTGTGATAAGGCTGCGGCTGACATTTAGGAGCGTCCTGACCATGAAAAGGTACATGCAGTTTCCGATAATCACATAGCTTATGTAGTCGTTAGTTCCTGCATAGCTTGAAAAGGAATCCTTCATCTGACCTTTGAAAAGCAGGTGGTACATGAAGAATGCCGAGACAGCCGTGTAGATTGAGGAAAGTACATTGCCGATAAAAAAATCCTTGGGATAAGCCCTCAACTGAATAATGAAATTTTTTCTGAAAGTAGCATAAAGTGTCCTGTAATGCAAGCTAACCCTCCTAACTTATATTTGATTAACTTCATAGTTAATCAAATGATATCTTCCTCTGAAGCAGATGTATTATAGGCATCCGGCATGCTGTTGTCAACAAGAATAAAACACAGTCTTTCATTTTATTCATTGGAATTCCGGATCCAGACAGGCACTTAAACAATAGCTTGTAACTTTTGAATGCAATCTGTCATACTTTATATTGAATAAAACCAAGATTAAGCTTTATGCCGTTTAGGGAAGTAGGTGAAAAAATGCATTACTACTGTACAATTGTCAGTAAGGAGTACCTGCACAAAGGACTAATGCTTTACAAGTCGCTTAAAAAGTATGATCAGGCTTTCAAAATGTTTTTTGTATGTATGAATGATGATGCAAAGGCTCTATTAAGTGGAATAATAACCGATAATGCCGTATTTATCTCAATAGAGGATGTGGAAAGGGAGGATACGGAGCTTGCTTCAGTAAAAGCGGGACGTAATGAAAAAGAGTATGCATGGACCTCCAAAGCTTCGATATTCCTATATTTATTTAAGAATTACCCTAAGGTGGACCGCATTTTATGGTTGGATAGTGATATAGTGTTTTTTTCGAGCCCTAAACCTATTTTTGACCGATTTAAATCATGCTCTATACTGTTGACGAAGGAACGATTCAAGGGTATTAACAAAAGGCTGAATAAAGTCTATGGTATTTTCAATACAGGGCTTATGGGTTTCAAAAGAGACAAATACTCAATTAAATGTTTAAAATGGTTCAGAGAAAAGTGCATTGAATGGTGCTTTAATTGGGTGCTGCCGGGAAAATGGAGTGACCAGATGTATGTTAACGATTGGGAGAAGAGGTTTAAAAGAGTAAGAGTTATAAAGCATACCGGAATCAATGTCACGGCATGGAATGTACAAGGGTGCAAAATTGAAAAGGTTGATAATAAAATCTTCCTGGATCACAAAAAGCTTGTTTTCTACCATTACAGCGGGTTTAATTATTTCAACAAAAACGAGTTTGAGCTATGCTGCTATATAAAAATTCCTGAAGCTGTCAAGAGAGAAATATATATGCCATATGTTAAAGAATATCAGAGTATAATAGAGCTGCTGGATTCATACGACAAAACAATATACAAAGAAAAAAGCATGGATGGTGCCGATATTAAGAATTACTACAGGGCAAGCGGTGAAGAACCAAATGGAAAAAGCCCGAATCAGTTTTGCACTATCATAGGAAGAACTTATCTGATTAAAGGGTTAGCGCTATACTTGTCCTTAAACAAAAACTTGAAAAAGTATCATTTATGGGTTTGTTGCGTGGATGATGAAGTTTACGAAATATTCAAGCGTTTGAACCTGCCAAATGTGACTTTATACCGGTTGGAGGATATTGAGGAGGATGAATTAAAAGCAGCTAAAGAAAACCGAAGCCTCAGAGAATACTGCTGGACTCTGAAGGCACCGCTAATACTTCACATTTTCAAAAACTACAACCATGTAAATACAGTCATTTATCTGGATGCCGATACTTTTATATTTAGCGACCTGAGAGAGGTTTACAAGGAGTGGGGAGATAAATCCATACTTTTATGCAGGCAAAGAGATGAAAAAAACGACGATATATACGGTATTTACCAGGCAGGTGTAATAGGCTTCAAAAAAGATGAATCCGGTCTCAAATGCCTGAATTGGTGGCGTTCTAAGTGCATTGAATGGTGTTATGACAGATATGATGACCCCATTCGATGGGGAGATCAGAAATATATGAACCAATGGACTGAGTTATTCGATGGGGTAGCAGTAGTTGAAAGTATGGGAATAGACACAGCTGCCTGGTATTCAAAATATTATAACATAAAAGCAAAAAATGACAGTATATATATAGAAAGAGACAAGCTGCTTATTTATCACTTTACTAGTTTTTTTGTTATAAATGAAAATGAGTTTACCCTTTGGAGATGGAATAATTTAAAAATTACCGACTTAGTAAGAGCGATAGTATATATGCCATATATTAAAGCGGTAAAAAGAGCAATACAAATGGTAAAACCTTTGGTGAAGGATATAAGTATGTTTTATTCCTCTGATATCCAGAGAAACAACGTAGATAATTATTATAAATGTTAGCAGTACGTGATGTACAAGCCGGTAATCATTGCGATTACCGGCTTGTAGTTCTTACCACCACCAGAACGGCCAGGACAAGCCTGCGAAGAGCAATAATAAAAACGTAGCGCCAAGCAGTCCGAAAAATCCGAAGTTTCCATATCCGATATACCTGCCGGACATGTCATATAATCTGCTGCCCCTGTAATATCCAATGGGTGTACCCCTCATAGTACGAACGTATCCGTCTCTTACATAAGCCAAAGGGGTCATGTATTCGTCATAAAGGACAGAACCGTCTGTATAACCCATTATATTATAATCCGTGTCATAAATTGTATTGTTATCTACGTAACCATATAGCCTGTTTCGGGCATCATAGACCTTTTCCATGATTTCACCTCCAATTAATAAATTGCAGTTTTACAGATAAAATTTTGCTTTGGGATTGTACTTCCCAGTTACTATATATGTAGCATGGCCTTATTTTGTTATATGCATAGAAAAAAAAAAGAGGCTTACCCCAATAAGGGCGAAGCCTTTTTTTCCATTTAACTGCTAATACAATACTTTAACTAAGCGTCTTACATAATTTCTTGTAAATTCTACAAGATCATACTGGCCTTTATGCAGGCACCAATCATATATAATCCCTCTTGCAGCTATGAACAAATATTCTACTATTTCTTCGGGCAGCATATCCTTTGGTATTTCTCCCAGTTCCTGCCCTTCTTCAATGATTTTCTGCAATACCAGCTGCATATACCTTCCCTTTTTGATGAACATAGTATTGCGTGTATGATATAGATGCATGACGAACTCCAGTCCCCTGTTGACATTATAATCTGCATAATAGCAGAAAAACTGTACTATTCTGTCATTGATGCTGTCGTTCTTTACTTCTTTTTCTACAACATTCATGAAGTACTCATCAGCGACATCGTATATCTCATTAAGTATATCACTCTTTGATTCAAAGTAATTATAAAAGGAACCGACTGAGACACCTGCTTCTTTGCATATTTCCTCAACGGTTATGTTACTCAGACCTTTTTTTTCCATAAGTTCTACACTGGTTCTATATATTTTTTCCTTAGTCTGCTGTGCCTGCATTTTTCTCTTCGTCATTTTTTCCATTTTAGCCTCTTCCTTGGTTCAGCCAGATACCTATCAGTTTTCCATAGTTATCATAGTTTTATTATATAAGAATATGGTTATTTGTCAAACAATTGCTAAAGCTTCCGAAAACTGTTGACAAATAATTAACACAGTTGTAAAATGAATGTATTCAGTGAATGGGTTCAGCGAGTATATTCGTTCAAATTGGTATATGATGTGATTGTTAGGCATTTCACGTGCCTAGAGAGTATAGTACATGGAAGGAATACAGTATGGCTGTATTTTTTATAAATAATATTTAAGGAGGTTGGACTATGAACAAAAAAATCTTATGTATGCTGCTTGTTGCCATATTGATTTTTTCCAATGTTTCATTTGTAATGGCAGACAGCACCTACACAGTTAAGCCAGGAGACGTACTATGGAAAATTGCCGAAAAAAATGGAATGACCTGGCAGCAGTTGGCTGAAGTTAACAACCTTAAAAATCCACACCTGATATACCCGGGACAGGTCTTGAAGCTTGATGCCAAAGCTGCAGAAGCTGTATCAGCAGCAAGCAAAAGCGAAACAACCACAACCACAGCTCCATCAACTCCGGCTAAAGCAAAAGCCGGTGCATTTGTAGGAGAAGGTAAGGGAATCCATGGTGTTATTCAGGTAGCTGTAACCCTGGAGGGAAAGAAAATAACAGAAGTACAAGTTCTCCAGCAGAATGAGACTCCTGGAGTAGGGGATGTTGCGACAAAGCTTATCCCTGAGGAAATCATTAAATATCAGAGTATAGCAGTTGACACAGTTGCCGGAGCTACAATATCAAGCAATGGTGTAATAGCTGCGGTAAAACAGGCTCTGGAAAAAGCAGGAGTAAATATAGCAGACTATCAGAAGAAACCTGTAAAGAACAATACACCGGCAACAGGAACTATAGAAAAGAAGGCTGACGTTGTTATAATAGGCGGCGGAGGAGCAGGTCTTGCTGCAGCCGTATCAGCTAACCAGAACGGCGCATCAGTACTGGTTCTTGAAAAAATGCCTAAGGTTGGCGGAAACACAATCATATCCGGTGCTGCATATAATGCTGTTGACCCCAAGAGACAGGGGAAAATGGGTATAGAGGACTCCATCGAAAAGCATTATACTCAGACCTATGAAGGCGGCGACAAACTAGGAAAGCCTGAATTGATAAGAACCCTTGTTGAAAATGCATATCCAGGTATTGAATGGCTTGAAAGTCTGGGCATGAAATTCCAGGACAGCATATTCACAGTACTGGGTTCACTGTGGCCAAGAGCCCATAAACCAGTTGATCCTCTTGGAACAGGCTACATAAAAACTTATATGAATTACATAAACCAGCACAGCAGTGATATGGAAGTAATGCTCAACACCAAAGCAACAGAGCTTATTGTTGAAAATGGCAGGGTTGTTGGCGTTAAGGCAGAAAACGCAGATGGTACTGTAATAGCAAAGGCCAACAAAGGCGTTGTTATTGCAGCAGGCGGTTTCGGAGCAAATGTCGAAATGAGAAACAAGTACAACAAGATATGGCCGGATCTTACAAAATTAAAAACAACCAATCATCCAGGTGCAACAGGTGACGGAATGATTATGGCCGAGAAGATCGGTGCAAACCTTATAGGAATGGAACAGATTCAGCTTCTTCCAATGGGCGATCCGGAAACAGGAAGCCTAAGCGGAAACATCGAACAGGGCGTTGAAGACAGAATCTTTGTCAATAAAGACGGAAACAGATTCGTTGATGAAGGTGCAAGAAGAGATGTTATGACAAAAGCATTGTTCGAACAGAAAGATGCTTATATGTGGGTAATACTTGACAAACATTCCTACCCGACCGGAAATACAAAAAACAACTTCAATGAAACAATAGATGAACTCGTTGCAGCAGGCAGGGCATTTAAGGCTGATACGCTGGAAGATCTTGCAAAACAGATTAATGTTGATCCTGCAAACCTTGTGAAGTCTGTGGAAACTTTCAATAAAGCAGTTGATAAGCAAATAGCTGATCCATTTGGAAGAACCCTGTTTGCTCATAAGATTGATACTGCTCCGTTCTATGCAGGTGCCCGTGTACCTACAGTTCACCATACAATGGGCGGTATTGAAATAAATACAAGTGCACAGGTTCTGGACAAGAGCGGTAAAGTAATACCCGGATTATATGCAGCCGGTGAGACAACCGGTGGTATCCATGGTTCAAACAGACTGGGCGGCAATGCAGTTCCTGATACTGTGGTATTCGGCAGAATTGCGGGTGCAAGTGCAGCAGCAGCAAAGTAGTTAGTTGAAAACACAAACATTCTGTGATAACATGAGGAAGGCAACGGGACAGTTACCTTCCTCATCTATATATTAAGAGCCTCATGTTCAACAGCAACAATACTTCCAAATCTGACAAGGAAGGTATAAGATGAAAAAACATGATATTGTCATTATTGCATTGATTTTAGCTTTAGCTGGAGTATTTCTTATGGTAAATTACATTCGAAGCACAGCATCAGGCAGTGTCCGGGCTGCAGATGTGTACGTGGACGGAGAGCTTTATAAGAGTATTCCGATAACAAAAGAAGAAAAGACTGTCGTGGTTGTTACGGATTACGGAAAGAATACCGTTAAAGTGCATGATGATGGTGTTGAGATAATTGACGCTGATTGCCCGGATAAGCTGTGCACAGGATTTGGCTTTAAGACGGGGGTGGGGGATCAGATTGTATGCTTGCCGCACCATCTTTATATTGAGGTGAGGTAAATTCTATAAAAAGCAAATAAGCCGGTAATCACTGTGATTACCGGCTTATTTGCTTTACCAATTCAGGCTGTATCTACTTTTAGACCAATTATGGTATATTAAAGTTAGAAGCGATTGAATAGAAGTCAAAGATGATTGATAAGGGAGGCGTGCTTTTATGTATGGTCTTGCACTTGAGGGCGGGGGAGTAAGGGGCGCCTTTCATATGGGTGCGCTAAAAGCTCTTTTGGAGGAAGGTTATGAGTTCGGTGGAGTTTCTGGTACATCTATAGGTGCTTTAAACGGAGCAATTATAGCACAGGGTGATTTTGAAGCAGGATATAAGCTCTGGGAAAGCATGGATGCTACCATGCTATTTGATATTGAAGAGGCACAGTACAAAAAGTTGATAGACAGGCGCATTGACAAGGAATTACTCAAAAAGCTGACTGTAAAGATGGGGGCAATCATTGAGAACAAAGGTATAGACACAGGGAAAATGCGCCAGGTGGTGGAGGGCATCGTTGACGAAGCCAAGTTAAGAAAATCATCTATGGATTTTGGTTTGGTAACAGTATCAATTACTGATTTAAAACCCCTGGAGCTATACAAAGAAGATATTCCGGAGGGCAGATTAGTGGACTATGTTATGGCAAGTGCCAGCTTTCCGGGATTCAAGCTGAACCCTATCGAGGACAAATACTACATAGACGGAGGCTTTTATGACAATTGCCCGATAAATCTCCTTGCAAGGAAGGAATATGAGGACATAATCGCCATCCGGACCTTCGGCGTGGGCAGGGTTCAGGCTGTACGTTACAAGAATGTAAGGGTCATAAATATAGTACCATCCCAGGATCTTGGAAGAACTCTTGATTTTAACAGGGATTTGATAAGAAGGAACCTCCAGATGGGTTACTTCGATGCAATGAAATGCCTGAAAGGCTTGAAGAGCAGGCAATACTACATAAAGCCGGAGGACGATGACAGTATTTTCGGACTGTTATGCAGCCTGCCGGACGAAGTGATTAAAGATCTTGGACGACTTCTTAAACTTAAGGAAATGCCTGCAAAAAGAATGCTTTTTGAAAGAATCATACCGGGATTGGCACAACTCATGGGGCTGCAGGCTGCCAGCGGATATCAGGATATACTTGTAGGTCTGCTTGAAGTAGTCGGCGAAGAAAAAGGGGTTGAAAGGTTCAAGATATATTCATTTGGGGAATTTATAAGGGCAATAGCCGATTCTTCCAGGCAGGGCAGCAGGGGATTGCGAAAAAGGGCAAGACTGTCAGCAAGTAACAGCCTGAACAGTAAGTTGACGGATGCACTGAAGAAAAGGAATGTGCTTAAAGAAGCGGCAGAAAAGATTTTTAAGGCTATAGAATATGTAAAATAATGCTATGCCCGGGGTTTACAGTATGTACAGGGCAAAGGGGATATAATTGGCTTCTTAGGCTTGACCGAGAGGCTTCTGGGCGTAGGCGGTAATTACGCCATTGCAAGTGGAGTGTTGGCTGCAAGGGCAATCATAAATGGATTTGATAATAAAGATTTCGACAACCTGGTCTCCATCTTGGGAACACCGGGTATAAAACAGTTGGTTACAAAAGATTAACAAGCCAGTAATCATTGTGATTACTGGCTTTTAAACCCATTCTTGAAATTATGATGCAATATAATGTATAATATTACAAATAATTTCTGTACAAATATATAAATAATCTTTCTTCAAAAATACTGCATATCATGCTTCATACCAAATTAATCAGTATGCATGCCTATAATAAAGTCCAAATAAATGGAATATGTCTAAAAATTCGGAGAGACTGTCTAAACATACAAACAGCCACATTCTATAACCCACTTTCATGCTCAGTCTCCAAATTTATGGATAATTATATGATGCTATTTTTGAGGCTTTTATTCTGTATTGTATTCTGAATGGAAAGCCTGATTTTATTTTCTGGCATAAATATTGCGAATGTAATATTTCTCATAATAACAGTATATTATGGATTAACAGGAACTTTGCGGGTAATTTTATGAAATGTTTCCAATACGACTCATTGAGTTCAGGCTGTGGGATAACCCGCGGTGTAAGTTTTATAAAAATGCATGGGACAACTTATTATACTCCATTGTTAAGCTTATGAAAAAAGGGGGGGTGCCATGGGTAAAAGAAAGTTGCATGCAGGCAGTGGAATCGTTTGGTGAGGAGAAAGTAAAAAATAAAGGAGGGGCTTTTAGTAATGAAAAGGACATTATCGTTATTACTTGTGTTTCTTATGGTGATTGCATCCCTTGCCGGTTGCACCAGCAAAGCACCAACAACAACGACGGAAACCAAAGAGCTTGAAGTGGTTCAGGAAATGTCAACAGTATACTCCGATGAGATAACTACTCTCAACTATTTGACAACGGCTACTGAGATAGAATACGGTTTGGCAGGAAATCTTGTAGATACTCTTATTGAATATGACAAATATGGTATAATCCAGCCTTGTCTGGCAACTGAATGGACGACTTCACCGGATGGACTTGTCTGGACATTAAAGCTTCGTAAGAATGTACCATGGATAACTAATGAGGGCAAGGTATATGCTCAGTTGAAAGCGCAGGATTTTGTGGATTCGATGAAATACATACTTGACCCGGCAAAGGCATCTTCCACTGCACAAATAATATATAGCGTTATTAAAAATGCCGAGGATTACTACAATGGCAAGATTACCGATTTTTCCCAGGTAGGTGTAAAAGCCATTGATGATAATACTCTCGAATATACGCTGGCAAAGCCGGTTCCCTATTTCCTATCCATGCTTAACTACGTTTGCTTCTTCCCGGTTAATGGCGATTTCCTGAAAGAAGTGGGTGACCGTTTTGGAACCGACAACACAACACTCCTCTATAACGGTGCTTATATATTGGAAACTTTTGAACCTCAAACGAGAAGAGTATTGGTTAAAAATGAAAACTACTGGGATAAGGATAATATCTATATCCAGAAGCTTAACTATAAGTACAATAAGGAAGCTGCTACTTTGGAAACCGAGCTCTATTTGCGCGGTGAAGTTTCATATATAGAAAAAATCCCATCTTCTTCTCTTGATGAATGGATGAAGGATCCTGCCAAAAAGGATATGATTCACCCTAAAAGAACAAGCTCCTATTCTTATTTTTATGCATTCAATTTCAACCCCAAATTTGATGCCTCACTTGAACCGGACAACTGGAAGGTTGTAGTAAACAACAAGAGCTTCCGTAAATCCTTGTTCCATGCGCTGGACCGCAAAGCTGCAATGCTTACATCAGAGCCCTACGATCCTGAAAAGAGGATTACCAATACTATTACGCCTAAAGAATTTGCTACGGCAAACGGTAGGGACTATACACAGACGGGCAACTTGGCGGCAATTGCGAACAGGGATTCATTTAATGAGAGTGAAGCTCTCAAATACAAGGCAGCTGCTTTGGAGGAGCTTAAAGGCAAAGCAAAGTTCCCTGTAAAGATATTGATGCCGTATAATTCCGGCGGAACTGAAGCTACAAATAGGGCCCAGGTTGTTGAGCAGCAACTGGAGAAACTTCTGGGGACTGATTATATTGATATAGTCATTGCTGCTTATCCTCCGACCGGATACCTTGATGCAACGAGAAGAGCCGGAAATTATGCGTTTATGGAATGCAACTGGGGTCCAGATTATGCTGATCCTGAAACCTATACAGATCCTTTTGGCAGAGAATCAAATTACAATTTCCCGG
>JBLNDG010000061.1:0-77008 GCA_050261415.1 Caulobacteraceae bacterium
GGAATGATAAGTGAAAATCTTGCTGCCAACAGATATGAGAATAAAGAAATGAACAATGGAATTTTTATGAATGTAAAAAAGCTTGGTGATATAGCTGATAAGCTGGTCACTGATTACGATATAGTTTGTAAAAATCCTGCGCAAAAGGTAGAAAGCCTGTCGGGCGGCAATATTCAAAAGGTAGTTGTAGCGCGGGAATGCTCTATTGAGCCGGACATCCTTATTGCCGAACAGCCTACCAGAGGTGTCGATGTAGGTGCCGCCGAGTTTATTCACAAGGAGATAATCAAGCTGAGAGAAAGAGGGACTGCGGTTCTGCTTGTGAGTGCAGATTTAAATGAAGTAATGGAATTAAGCGATTCATTGCTGGTCATGTTTGAAGGGGAATTTGTTGCGTATATTAATAACCCATCACAAACTACGGAAGAGGAATTGGGGCTGTATATGCTTGGAATAAAGAAACAAAGTCAGGAAGAGATAGGGAGGGCTGTCAATGAATTTTGAGAATAGGTTTGAATTAATTAGGACTTTTGTCGCCGTTTCTATTTCTTTATTAATAGGTTTTGCAATTATCTTGTTCGTAAGTGACGAACCGGTTTCTACACTTTTCTATTTTGTAATAGGTCCGGTTACAAAAACAAGATATATCGGAAACGTAATAGAGTCAGCTATTCCATTAATATTTTCAGGACTGGCCACAGCAATTTTATTTCAAACGAGTCTATTTAATCTGGGTGCAGAAGGAATTTTTTACTTTAGCGGTTTGCTGGCAGCAATAATAGGAATAACATTTTCTCTGCCGGCTGTGCTGCATCCCATAGTTGCAATAGCAGCGGGATGCATTTTCGGAATAGTATTTATGTTTGTGATAGGATACTTTAAAGCGAAATGGAATGCCAGTGAGTTAGTCATTTCACTGATGTTTAACAGTATTTTTTATGGTATTGGTTTGTATATCCTGAACTACTTCTTCAGAGATCCTGATGTTTCCGGCTTTGCATCACTGAAAATGAAAAAAACTGTTTTACTTGCGAATATAATTCCAGGCACCAGAATACATGTAGGACTTATTATTGCTTTAATCACCGTATGGCTTGGATATCTCTTCCTGTATAGAACAAAATGGGGATATGAAATTAGAATGACAGGTATAAACGGTGATTTTGCCAGATATTCCGGTATGAAAACAACTAAGGCGATAATTATTGCAAGTGTGGTTGCAGGTGCCATCGCAGGTATAGGCGGGTCAGTTGAGGTAATTGGCATGTACGATAGATTTAGATGGGCTGCTCTTCCGGGGCTTGGCTTTGATGGGGCGCTAATAGCGATGCTGGCAAAAAACAAGCCCGGAAGCACAGTCTATGCTGCGCTTTTCCTTGCCTATATCAGGATAGGGGCGGATCTAATGGCCAGAATGACAAATATACCGGCGGAAATGGTAAATATCATGCAGGCAGTAATTATACTGTTGATTTCAGGCGGTAAATTCCTGGAAGGCTACAGGCAAAGAGCATTGCTGAGGGAGGTAAAGAAAAATGCATAGCTTATTAAACGTTATTCTAACTCCCGATTTTGCATTTTCTGCTATCAGAGTTACTACTCCACTATTGTATGCTGCCCTGGGAGCATTGATTTCAGACAGGGCAGGGGCGGTAAACATAGGACTTGAAGGAATTATGCTGATGGCAGCCTTAGCCGGCGTAATATTCAGTGCATATACTCAGAGTGCGTTGATAGGTTTATTGGGAGCAGTTTTAATCGGCTTGATTACAGCCAGTGTCCTGGCATATTTTACATTAAAGCTGAAAACTGATGTTATATTAGGCGGTATAGCACTCAACTTTTTTGCAAATGGAGGAACTATATTTGTCTTGTATTATCTGACAGGGGATAAGGGAACCTCTGCTTCCCTGACAAGTATGGTACTGCCGAATGTCTGGATACCTGTTGTCGGGAATATACCTATTATTGGAAAGATAGTCTCAGGACATAATATATTGACTTATGTTGCGATCCTATCGACAATCGGAGTGTGGTTCTTACTTGAAAAGACAGCTTTGGGCCTAAGGATAAGATCTGTTGGAGAGAATGAGAATGCAGCAAAATCAGTAGGAATAAATGTAACTAAAATACGATATATTGCAATTGCCTTAAGCGGAATATTCGCCGGTTTGGGCGGAGCATTTTTATCCATGGGTTATGTTTCCTGGTTTTCAAGGGGAATGTCTGCGGGACGTGGTTGGATTGCCCTTGCTGCAGAAGCTATGGGAAGGGGAACAGTAGTGGGAACTACCTTATCCTCCGTACTTTTCGGCGTAGCAGATGCTTTATCAAACACTCTCCAGCTGCTGAACATACCTGCGGAGTTAATCAAGATTATACCATACGTGGCCACTGTGGTTGGACTTTTAGCTTATGCAATCAGAGAAACAAAAAAAAGTAAAGCAAAGGAATAAAAACATGAGAAATATTATTATAGATTGCGATCCGGGGCACGACGATGCTATTGCAATTCTTATGGCTTTGGCTCATAAAGAAGAGTTCAATATACTTGGCTTAACTACTGTAGGAGGGAATCAGCTCCTTGAAAAGGTCACAAAGAATGCCCTGAAGGTTTTATCCTTGGTGGATGAAAATATACCTGTAGCTTCAGGAGAAGCAAAAGCCCTCACAAGGGCTATTCATACAGGCGCAGATGCACATGGTGAGTCAGGTATGGATGGCCCCGTACTTCCGGAACCGAAATATTCTATTGTAAGCAATAATGCAATTCAATTTATGTATGAGAAAATTAGAGACTCAAAGGAAAAAGTAACTATAGCAGCTTTAGGCCCTTTAACAAATGTTGCGCTGCTATTAAGGGCGCACCCTGAAATCAAAAGCAAAATTGAATTGATCTGCCTGATGGGCGGGGGTATCCACATTGGCAATAGAACAGCCGCTGCTGAGTTTAATATATATGTAGACCCTGAAGCAGCAAAGATAGTGTTTAATTCAGAGGTGGACATTGTTATGGCAGGCCTGGATGTAACCAATAAAGCAATGATTATGGACAATGAAAGAGAGCTTATGAGGGGAAAGGGCAAGATATCCGACTTTGTATCAGAGCTGCTGGATTTTTATTCTATAGCAAGTAAAAGGTTTGGTTTTGAAGGCTGTTCTCTGCATGATCCTTGTGCAATTGGGTATTTACTAAGGCCGGATTTGTTTGAAGGAAAGAGATATCATGTGGATATTGAAACACAGGGAGAGCTTACGAGAGGCATGACCATTGCCGATGAAAGGCCGATCCCGGAAAACGAGGCAAATTCATTGGTCTTGTTGGAGGTAAAGAGAAAGGAATTTATAGACTTTGTATGCAGCTGCATATCAAAGCTTGATGCTGTATGTAAGTGACAACCGGGAACTATAAAAACAATATTGAGAGGGTAGAGTAGATGAAAGCATGGGAATATGCCAAACACCTGGTTGATTGCGCCGAAGGGGCAATTACAATTGAAAGTGATGAGGATTGGACTCAAAGCCAGTCACAAAAATATGAAATGAATAAAATTAGAACAATGTGGTACAGCAAGGCTCCAGGTTCCGGTGCACCTGCATGTCTGATCGCAGGTGCAATTCAGTCTGTTGAGAATATGGGAAGAGATGTTTCGAAGGCAGAGGAATATTTTCATGAAGGGCAGAGGGCATATTCAGAAAACAATGCTGCTGCTTTGATTAAATATACTTCAAAGATATTTCAGGCTTTGAATAAAGCACCGAAAAATAAGGATTCGGATTACTGGAATTATAAGCAGTATAAAACCTGGGATCAATTTGCAAAGGCAAGCAGCTTTATAGACAAGCTAAATATTGACAAGAGCAGAATTGAAGAGCAAATATATTGGGGCTGGCTGGGACAGATATGCGCGGGCTCTTTTGGAACTGCCCTGGAGGGTTATTCCAGAGAAACAATAAAAAGAGATTTTGGTAAGGTAGAGGAATATCTGAAAAAGCCCAGCGCCTATAATGACGATATAACCTTTGAAATCGCGTTTCTGCTGGCTATGAAGGAATACGGAAGAAAAATTAAGTCTGCCGATATAGCTGAATATTGGGTTTCACTAATACCGTACGCATGGTCTGCTGAGGATATTGCTTTGAAAAACCTGCTTCTTGGGGTAATGCCTCCATTTTCGGGCAGGTTGAATAATCCCTATAAAGAGTGGATAGGTGCACAAATGCGGGGTTCAATCTGCGGCATGGTTGCTCCGGGTCAGCCGCTGGAAGCGGCACGATTGGCTTGGATAGACGGTCAGGTATCACGCAGCAATAACGGCATAATAGGAGAAGTCTTCAATGCAGTAATGACATCTTTGGCCTTTGCAGAAAGGGATATTAGGAAAATTGTTTCCGATACTATAGAAATGCTGCCTGCCGATAGTCAATATTACAGTGTGGTAAAGTTCGCATTGGAAACCTGCAAAAAAGCAAAGGATGCTGAAGAAGCTTTTATCATCTGTGAAGAAAAATATAAAGAGTATAACCTCGTTCATGCATATCCGAATGCAGCCATTGAAGTAATTGCACTATGGTTCGGTGAAGGTGACTACAATAAAACTATTTGTTTAGTTGGCCTTGCAGGCTTGGATGTAGACTGCAACGCAGGACAGGTTGGAAATATTATAGGCATATTGAATGCAGACAAGGGCATAGACCCAAAATGGGTAGAGCCATTGGGGAAAGAATTCAAGACATATATCAGGAACTATAATAAAATATCCCTTTCTGAATTAGTGGAATGGACAATGCAATGCATTAATAAATACCAGGCATAATATCCCGCCTCATGTTGTGAATAGTGGAAATGAAGATAGTCAAAAGGAGCAGTTTAAGCTGCTCCTTTTAATATAAGTGAGTGGTGCGCATAACGGATTTCCATATATAAAACGCTGTCAATTTAGGACTGCCAGGTGGCGTTAGGTCTTAGAATTATTGATTAGAATAGCTTCCCATAAACCTGGGAAATATAACGTTATCAAATACTGCATGAAGAAGTAGTAACCTCAATAAACTGGGAAATGCCATAGATAGTCTGGTATATTATGGGAGGAAGTGGACAGCATAGATACACATAATATTCAAAGGAAAGAAATTGAGAATATATATGGAGAAATCAGCCCATTTGAACTTAGAACCAAGTTAATCAACCTTGCTGAAGGGCAGAAGGAAAAAAGTGCACGTACATTATTAGAAGCAGGCCGGGGTAATCCGGACTGGATTGCAGCAACACCCAGGGAGGCTTTCTTCACATTTGGGCAATTTGCTATTGAAGAAACCAGAAGGGTATGGAGCGAGCATGATTTGGCCGGAATGCCTGATAAGAAAGGAATTTCTGAGCGCTTTTCAGTTTATCTTGAAAAGCATTGTGATACACCTGGGGCAGAGCTTCTAAAAAATATATTTGATTATGGAGTAGCTGTGCAAGGCTTTGATCGTGATGATTGGATATATGAACTGGCAGACGGAATAGTTGGTGATAATTACCCAACGCCTGACCGCATGTTGAGACTCATTGAGAAAGTGGTACATAGTTATCTCGTTCAGGAGTTATGCTACAATAAGCCGCCTACCGGCAGATTTGACTTATTTGCTGTAGAAGGTGCCACGGCAGCAATATGCTACATATTTGATTCATTGATTGCCAATAAGCTGCTGTCTATTGGAGGCAAAATTGCGCTTATGATACCGATTTTTACGCCGTACCTTGAAATTCCACATTTACCGCGATACAGCTTCAATGTGATTGAAATAAGGGCAACGGAAATGACGGATGACGGCACTCACACATGGCAGTATCCTGACTCCGAATTAGCCAAGCTGGGTGATCCAACCATAAAGGCTTTATTTGTTGTGAACCCTAGCAATCCACCCTCTGTGACAATCAGACCGGAAAGTGTGGATAAGCTGGTCGAAATAGTAAAGAATTGCAATCCGAACCTGATGATCATTTCCGATGATGTATATGGTACCTTTGTAGGTAGTTTTCGTTCCTTAATGGCGGATCTGTCCTTTAATACCATTGCAGTATACTCCTTTTCAAAATATTTTGGCGTGACAGGATGGCGCTTGGGTACAATTGCACTTCATCAATACAATGTATTTGATAAATTATTAAAGGAGATGCCGGCGGATAAAAAGGATGAACTCAAGAAGCGCTATGCCGGCATCACTACTCATGCTGAAGAAATTCCGTTTATTGACCGTATTGTTGCCGATAGCCGTCAAGTAGCCCTCAATCATACAGCAGGCTTATCGACACCACAGCAAGTTCAAATGGCGTTTTTCTCAATTTTTGCCCTACTGGATAAAGAAAATAGATATAAACAACTAACAAGGGATATTTGCCGCCGCCGCCAAAAGCTCTTATTTGACGGGCTTGGACTGGATTTAAGGGGAGACCCTTATGATGCTGCTTATTACACGGAATTTGATCTGCTGGAATGGGCCAGCCATTACTACGGAAATGAATTTGCAGAGTATCTGCAGAAAAACTATAAGCCTGTTGACATTCTACTGCGATTAGCAGAAGAATCTTCTATAGTCTTGCTGAATGGAGGCGGCTTCCACGGACCGGAATGGTCTATCCGGATTTCGCTTGCGAACTTGAACGATGAGAATTATTTGAAAATCGGTAAGTTCCTTCATAAAGTATTGGAAGACTACGTAAATTCATGGAATGAGTTTAAAAAGTCAAATTATAATAGATCAGTATAGTACCCATTACACTTATTGAACCGTTCCAGGGAATCTGGACATTCAAAAAAGTATAAAGGGAATCCCAGAAAGGATTCTCTTTATACTTTTTTGATAATACCATTACTCCTGATGGGCTGTGAAACCATCAGAGAAACATGAAAGCGTATAGGAGCAACAGATAGTGGCACATAACATATCTTAAGTAAGCCTAGTACCTGACACTTATGATATAATATATAAAGTAAAAATATTTGCAATCATTTTAGAAAGTTAAGGTGTTAGTTATGGATTTTGTTCTTGGAAGCGTTCCTCCTGAAAAGGAAGATAAAATATCATTTCAATTCCTTTTTCAGCAAAGCAATCTGCTTGTGAAAAAGCTGGAGAAAGAGTATACAATACCTACCTCAGAGGATCTTGCATATTTAGGACACGAGGCTATGAACAAATTATATATTGGAAGCTTGGATGGTTGCTCCTGTTACACCGCGAGATACCTGGAGAGTGGGGCACTCTCTGATGGGCTTGAATTTTGGGGACTAAGGCAGCTCCATCAGCAGATCGATGATGTCATGCTGCAGGCAGCATTCCGTGCCGTTCAGATAGTGGCTTGGGACGAGACGCATAAATTCTGTGGAGTATGCGGTGAAGCAACAGTAAAGAAGGCTGATGAGCATGCTAAAGTATGCCCTAAATGCGGACACACTTCCTATCCCCGTTTATGCCCTGCAGTTATTGTCGCTGTTACAAAAGGGGACAAACTGCTTCTTGCCAGAAACAAAAACTTCGCTCCTGGACTATACAGTGTGCTGGCAGGTTTTGTTGAAGCAGGGGAGACTTTGGAAGAGTGTGTAAAGCGGGAAATAAGAGAAGAGGCCGGCATAGAAGTAAAGAATATAAAATATTTCGGGAGCCAGTCATGGCCTTTCCCCAACTCATATATGCTTGCATTTACGGCAGAGCATGAAAGCGGTGAAATACAGATAGGAGAAAATGAAATCGCAGATGCACGATGGTTCAGTGTGGATGAGATTCCGAAGATTCCAGGGAGCCTTAGTATTTCAAGAAAACTAATAAATTGGTTCATAGAAAAGTATCAGAAATAAGAAATAGAGAAGAGGTATACCATAATATTATCTCTTTGTGTGTTGTTCCGGCCAAGAGCAGTTTTATTACTGCTTTTTTGTTTGGCCTTATTGACATATTGGAAATGCAGTAATATATTAGAAATATAGCAATAATAAGCGGGTGTTTACTAATGCAAGTTTTAAAAGAGGAAATGAGAAAAAGGATATACGAAGCTGCACTAAAGGAGTTTTCCGAAAAGGGCTTTATGCACGCATCCATGAGAGATATCGCAAAGGGTGCCGGGATGACTGTGGGGAATCTCTACAGGTATTTTAAGGATAAGGAAACTCTTTTTTATAATGTTACAGGTCCTGCATACAGCAGGCTGACGGAATTGGTAAAGGAATGCCTGAAGCTTGTGGAATACAGGTTCGATACCAGTTTTTTTGAATTTCTGTCCGAACAGATTCTAAAAATATGTAAAGCACATAAAATTGAATTGTTAATACTGTTTGAAGGGAGCCGGGGAACAGTTTATGAGAAATCCAAAGAGGAAATGGCTTCTGTAGTTGAAAACTTCCTGATGGGAATGCCTTTGACCAAGCTTAAGGCCAAAGGGGTAACAATAGAGGACACATATATTTTCAGATTGATATCCTTAGAGTTCGTTGATGGAATGATAAGGATAGCAAAACGTTTTGAAGATGTAGAAAAGCTTAAAAGGGTCGCTTCGCAGTATATTAACTTTTATTTTAAAGATATACTGAAAAGGTTTGAATAATTTTTTTTGATTATATAATGAACATAAGTTTATTAATAAGGGGTGCAGTGTTATGAAGAGAAGGATATACTTAATATCCATTGTACTGGTACTAGTATTTGCTACAGCTTGTTCGAATCAACAGAATACGTTGCAGAGCAAAGGAAAACCGGTTAAGGTGGTTGAGATCAAAGAGGAATCAAACGAAGTGGCTTTAAGTTATTCAGGAATTGTAGGTTCTTCGGAGCTGAAGAAACTGGCTTTTAAGAGCTCCGGCAGGATTAAAGCAATAAATGTTGAAAAGGGACAGAAGATAAAAGCCGGTGATATTCTTATAGAGCTTGATGAGGGGGACCTGAAGCATTCCCTTGAAGCTTCGGAAGGACAGATGAAGGCTGCAGCTTCGACATACGATAAGGCCGTAAACGGTGCAACAAGTGAGGAACTCAGAACTGCCGAGCTTAACGTGAAAAAAGCACAGGATTCGTACGATTTTGTATTGTCAAACTATAAAAAGGTTGAAGCCTTATACAACAGCGGAGCAGCTTCAAAGCTTGATCTGGACAAGGCAAAGCTGGAAGCTGATATTGGTGAATCGGAACTTAAACAGGCTACGGAGCTTCTTAACCAGACAAAGAAGGGGGCAAGGGCTGAAGATAAGGAAGCCTTGCTCCATCAGACAGAGCAAGCCAAAGCAGACTATGAATATAAGAAAAGCCTGCTTCAGGACGCGGTTATGACCTCAGACAGTGAAGGATACATAGTAGATATACTATATAAGAAGGGTGAATTGGTGCAGGCAGGTTATCCTGCTGTAGTTGTAAGAAATGCCGGACTTGTAGTTAATGTAGGATTGTCGGGAAAGGATTTCAGCAAAGTGATGCTGGGGACAAAGGCAAAAGTGAGTGTCGGAGGAAAAACAGTTGGAGGAACGGTTACGAATATTTCTCAAGTGCCGGATGCCCAAACCAGAACTTACAATATTGAAATAACCCTTGAAGAAAACAGCCTTAATCTTGGCGCTGTTGCAAAGGTTGATATAGTTGCCGGCAATGAAAGCGGTATATGGATACCTCTTACTTCAATGCTTTCTGACGGAACAGATTATGTGTATCTGGCCAGGGACAATATAGCTGAAAAGCGGGAGATTGCTATCGAGGGTATAACAGGAAGCAAGGCAAAGGTAACCGGGCTTAAACCCAAGGAACAACTTGTGGTTGAAGGAATGAAAAGACTAAGGGCTGGAGACGTCATATCAGTATTAAAGTGATTCGGGGTGCAGTGATGAAAAAAGGAATTATATATGCTGCAGTAAAGCATAAGAAGATAACGTTGTTCATAGTGGCATTTTTTATGATTTTCGGGGTTTATAGCTATTATCTGCTCCCAAGACAGGAGTATCCCGATATAAATCCGCCTATAGCGCTTATTACTACTGTATACCCCGGGGCATCGCCTGTGGATGTTGAACGTCTGGTGACAAGCAAAGTTGAGGAGGAAATCAAGGAGATTGCCGGATATGACTATTCGGATTCAACCTCCAAAAACAGCCTTTCGGTAGTTGTATTAAGGCTGGACAAGAGCGCTGATATTGACAAGTCCTGGACGGAACTGCGCCGGAAGATGGAGGACCTTCAGACTGAACTGCCGCAGGGCTGCGGGAATATTGAGATAAACACAGACCTCGTTGACACTGCCGGAATGATGATAAGCATGTCCGGGGACAACTACAGTTATGAGGAACTGGCTTCATATGCCGAAGAGCTGAAGGATGACCTGAGCTCTGTATCAGGAGTGTTGCGGTTTGATATTGTGGGCAAACAGGAAAAGGAAGTAAAGATAGATGTTGATCCATATAAGCTCAACTATCTTGGGCTTTCGATGGGAGACCTGGAAAAAATAATAGCCGCACAGAATGTGAAAATTCCGCCGGGTCAGGTAAATGACGGAAGCACAAAAATAGACGTGAGCATACCTACTGTTTATTCTTCCTTGAATGATATAGGAAACACAATAATAGCAGTTTCACAGGAGAACGGTTCTACAGCCAGGCTGAAGGATATTGCAGATATATCAATGGGACTGGAGGACTCAAACTATAAAATAAAGCATAACGGAAAAAACTCGGTGCTGCTGACCGGTTATTTCAAGGAAAACAAGAATGTTGTACTTATCGGGAAGGATGTAGACAAAGCAATTGACAGCTTCAAGAGCAGGCTGCCCAAGGATATAATATTCGACAAGGTTTTATTTCAGCCGGAGGATATCGGAAAGTCAATTAATGATTTTGTAATGAACCTGCTTGAGGGCGTTTTATTTGTTGTTGCTGTAGTGTTTGTAAGCATGGGAATGAGGAATGCACTTATTGTGTCAACAGCGATTCCTGTTTCGATGGTAAGTACCTTTATTGTTATGTGCTTTGCAGATATAAAGCTGCATCAGATTTCAGTATCAGCACTTATAATAGCTTTGGGAATGCTGGTGGATAATGCAATAGTTGTCAGTGATGCCATACAGGTAAGGATAGACAAAGGACAGGAGAAAATGGAAGCCTGCGTGGAAGGAGTAAAGGAGGTTGCGGTACCGGTCTTTACATCCACTTTAACAACAGTAGGAGCTTTTATACCTCTTCTGATGCTGCCTTCGGTATCCGGCGAGTATGTAAAAAGCGTACCCCAGATTGTAATAATATCCTTGTCTTTGTCATACCTTGTAGCACTGTTTGTTACACCGACAATGGCATATATATTCTTCAAGCCGGGGCATGCCAAGGAAAGGGCATTTAAGATAAAAGGCTTTTTTGACAGAATGCTTCAGTTGGGAATGAAAAAGAAAAAGTCGACTATAGCCTTATCGCTGCTGGCTTTTTCTACAGCAGTTGTTCTGGCTCTGACCCTGGGGCTTCAGTTCTTCCCCAAGGCAGACAAGAACATAGTGTATGTGGACGTAAAGACTGAACAGAATTCGGATATAGCAAAGACTGAACAGCTTATGGAAGAGGTAGGCAGTATACTGAAAGCACAGAAGGAAGTAACAAGCCTTACTGCTGCTATCGGTGACGGGCTTCCCAAGTTTTACAATGCAATGCCTATATATACGCAATCCCAGGATTTCGGCCAGTATATGG
Source organism: Caulobacteraceae bacterium (assembly GCA_050261415.1). Taxonomy (GTDB): domain Bacteria; phylum Bacillota; class Clostridia; order Lutisporales; family Lutisporaceae; genus JBLNDG01. Next base: position 11,691 of record JBLNDG010000061.1, read on the forward strand.
TAAGAATAGACTTGAAAAAAGGAAACCGGTTCAGGAACAATACTCAATTTGTAAGCTATATGCAGAAGCTGCTGGATAACAACATCTCCGGAGGAGTTATATCCGTAAAGGAACTGGAACAGGGGGACCCGGTAGGCTCTCCGGTGACGGTCAGAATTACAGGAAAGGATATAGAACGGCTCGGAGAGGTTGCGGAGCAGATAAGGGGAAAGCTTGCGGATATTGATGGGACAATTAATATTGATGATGATTATTCTGACAGGGTTTATAAATTCAGCGTTAATGTAAATAGCGATAAATCCAGCATGTATGGAGTATCGGGCTATGATGTTCAGAATGAGGTGAACATGCTGCTGCAGGGCAGAACTGTTGCGGTATTCCGGAAGGACGGGCATGAATATAACATGGTTCTCAAAGGAAATATCAGTAACAAGGAAGAACTTGAAAACTTCAGGATAAAGTCCTCAGCAACCGGAAATAAAGTTGTTCTGAAGGAATTTGCGGATGTAGGCCTTGCAAATGAACTCCCGAGTATAAAAAAGCATGACGGGGAGCTGTGTGTAACAGTATACAGCGATGTGCAGTCAGGCTATAGTGCGGTAAACATTGAGGAACAATTGAAAAAAGAAATTAAAAAGATAGACCTGGAGGATGTTAAAATAGTGTACAGCGGTGAAAAGAGCAAGATTAATCAGTATTTTGGGGAGCTCGGGAATTCTTCAATCTTTGCTGTGCTTGTGATATTCGCTATTCTGATGGTACAGTTTGATTCCTTCCTGCAGCCACTGATAATCATGCTTACCATACCTCTTTCAGTAATAGGCTCCATATTGGGATTGTTCATGTTCAGACAGCCGTTGTCCTTTACTGCTCTGTTGGGAATAGTGAGCCTTTTGGGAGTTGTTGTAAACAATGCAATAATTCTCGTGGACTATATCAATGATGAGAGACGCCATGCAAAATCTATTGAAGAGGCATGCAAGGATGCTGTGAACATGCGCTTCAGACCTATAATGCTTACGACAACGACAACTGTCATAGGCCTTATTCCTCTTGTAATGTCAGGCAGCCAGCTGTTTACTCCAATGTCTATATCCCTTATGTTCGGGCTTATGCTGTCTACTATGCTGACTCTGGTCGTAATACCGGTGGTATATAGCTTTGTGGAAGCAAGGCATACCGGACGCTTTGCAGGCGATATCAACAAGGAAGTTAATACGAGCCAGCATTAGTAACAAGAAGTAATTAATGCCCCTGATTAAAAGAATGCAAAATCAGGGGTTTTGTCATTTTTTGAGTTATTTTGTAATGACTAGAAGAATTTAAAATATTATAATAAGTATATATCCTGATCCGGAGGTGAGGCATAGAATGAAGCAGGTAATTGAGAATCTCAGAAGCCAGGAATACGTAAATGCCGGAAATGTGGAAGCTATAAGGAAATATATAAGAGTTAAATATCCAAACAGCTCAAAAGAGGAGTTGTCTGCTGTTTTTGCCGATGCCCTCCACAAGATAATAGACACCAGGATATATCAATTTGAGGAAAAGCACAGGAAAAAGATAAAAGAAGATGTATTGAGAAAGGCTGTGTCCAAGGACAGCTTTTCTGTTAATGCTGCGGAGGTATTCAGCTCCTGCTTATCGCTAAAGGTGCATGATGACAAGTATATTGACAGCCTCACATCCTGGATAAACAAGAACCAGGATATCCCCGTTTCAGGGGAAAAAATTGAAAGTCTTCTGACCAGTGTAGAAGAATATGAGCCGGAATATATTGAGAATAATTTTGACGGAATTATCGATCAGTTCAGCGAAAGCTGGGCTGAGGACGAGACAATGGTCGGCATTGGCATAGAAATCAGGAATGCCCGGGAAGAATATGAGGACAAGCCTATGGCTGAAGCTCCCAAGGAAGAGAAAGCTGAAGTATATGCGGTGGATTTGAAGGATACTGTTGAAGCAGAATGGGTGGAGGATGAAGCAGCAGTTTGCGGACAGGTTGGAGAAGCGGAGCCTGCCCACATTCAGAACGTTACGAGCTCGAAGAGCATAATTGGGGAGCTTTTCAAAACATATATCGAAGATATGCAGCTGTTGTTTGAAAAAGCAATCCCGCTAATGAAGAGCTGCTTCAAGGATATAAGACCGTCTTTCAAGACAGCTGTTCAGGCTGCTGTTCCTCTGGCCATGATTCTATCACTGCTTCTGGTAGACCTGCTCAATGATAATAAGGTAGGCATGCTTCAATATCAGAACAATGGAAGTTATACGAATATCAGCGAAGAGCAGGTAGATAGGTATCTGGTGCTTGAATCGAGAGTCCTTTACAAAATAAAGCAAATACACGGTGAAAATGCACTGGTATTTCTTGACGGGCTCCATGAGGAGCTTACCTATATAGAAGTTGATAAGAAACGGCTGAAGGAGTGGCTCGATAAAAAAAATTCAATACTTTCTGATGAGCCGTATTTCTCTGCAATACTTGAGACAGCAAAAAACTATGATATAAACCCCTTGTTGATGTTTGCAATTGCAGGGCAGGAACAATCATTCGTGCCAAGGCAGGGAGTGTTTGCAAAAAAGATTGCCAATAATCCCTTTAACGTATACGGAAGTTGGGAAAAGTACAATACCGACATTTATGATTCTTCAAGGCTTGCCGCCAGTGTAATAGTAAGCTCGAGCAGGGGTAGGCCGGCTTATATTAATGCAATAAGGTGGATCAACAGAAAATATGCTGAGGATCCCAACTGGTGGAAGAATGTGTCAAAACTGTTCGCTCAGATGAAAATGGATATCGTCGAAGAATATGAAAAATAGCAATATTTCCAATTACATATAGAACCCCATAATTTTTACACAAAATGTTTTTTTAGAAAGGATTTTGTATGTTTTTGTAGAAGTATATCTGTTAGTGGATAAATATATAACAAAAAACTAAGCTTTGGCAATGGTTTTAAAGGGGTGTGATTGATTGATAAAGCTTTTTAATGTTACAAAAGACTACCCGGATGGGCATAAAGTCTTAAATAATTTAAATTTACATATACAAAAAGGTGAATTCGTATTTCTGGTAGGTTCCAGCGGAGCAGGGAAATCTACTATCATTAAGCTTATATTAAAAGAAATTGAGCCGACTTCAGGTACTATCATAGTAAACGATAAGGATGTAACCAAGTGCAAGAGGAAGGATATTCCCATGCACAGGAGGAGTATAGGTGTTGTATTCCAAGATTTCAGGCTGCTGTTGAGTAAAACAGTGTACGAAAATGTTGCATTTGCCATGGAAGTTATAGAAGCGCCTCCTAAAGAAATAAGGAGGCAGGTTCCAATTGTGCTCAGCATGGTAGGGTTGAGCAGGAAAGCCAATCTCTATCCGCACCAGTTGTCTGGAGGAGAGCAGCAGAGGGTCTCCCTCGCAAGGGCCATGGTAAACGGCCCATCTATCCTCATAGCTGATGAACCAACTGGGAACCTTGATAATGAGATGTCCTGGGATATAATGAGGATCTTGAGCGAGATCAACCAGAGAGGAACAACAATACTTATGGCTACCCATGATATGGAGATTGTCAATGGCATGAAGAAAAGGGTAATCACAGTAGAAGACGGTATAATTTCCAGGGATGAGAAGCGAGGTGGATACATCCGTGAAGCTTAGAACTGGGAAGTTTTTCATAAGAGAAGGTTTCAGCAGCTTGAAAAGGAACCGCACAATGAGTGCTGCTGCAATAACATCTGTCATATCAGCACTGCTGGTAATCGGGATATTCTTCATAATTGTGCTGAACATCGATTTTGCAGCAACAAAGCTGGAATCCCAAATAGAAATGATGGTTTATCTCAATGATGGATTGAGTGACAATATTATCAGTTCAATGCAGGATGAGATAAAATCCATTAATGGTATAAAAAATGTAGAGTTTGTTTCAAAAGCTATGGCACTTAAAAGTCTTGAAAAGAAATGGGGAGAAAACGCCTATCTTCTGGAAGGCCTTGACGGCGACAATCCGCTGCCGGATTCTTTTGTTATAACCCTTACAGACCCGGGTAAGGCTTCGTCGGTAGCTATGGCCATATCTTCGATATCGAATATCGAAAAAGTGGTCTACGGTAAGGAAGAATTGGCTAAGATACTGAAGACAACCTATCTGGTCAGAATGAGCAGTGTGGTCATAATACTGATATTGCTGTTTATTTCGGTATTTATCATATCAAATACAATAAAGCTTACGGTATTTGCCAGAAGGCGTGAAATAGGCATCATGAAATATGTCGGCGCTACAGACTGGTTCGTAAGGGGACCCTTCATTGTGGAAGGAGTAATACTTGGAATAATAGGCGGTATTGTTTCTACAGTACTTCTGGGGGCAGGGTATTATTACTGCAGTAATCTGATAAAAAACCAAATGATAGGGTTCATGTCGATTTCCCTTATGCCGTTTAACCAGATAACAGCCAGCCTTATAGTGCTTTTAATAACGGTAGGCATAGCTATTGGTACAATAGGAAGCCTTATTTCTGTTAGAAAATTCATTAAGGTGTAAGGGGGACTGAGCATTGAAGCGGAAATTGGTGGCAATCCTGCTGGTTTTTGTATTAGCAGCCTCATGTATAAGCATATATGGAGCTGCTCCCAATGAACTGGACAAGCTCAAGGAGCAGCAGGATAAGATAAACAAGGAGTTAAAGCAGACTCAAAATTCCATTAAGCAAATAAATACGGCAAAGAAAAGCGTATCAAAGCAAATAGAAGATTTGGATTCAAAAATAAATCAGGCTGAAAACGACCTGGATAATGTAGAAACTCAGCTTGCACAACTTGAAAACCAGATAGCCGTTACCACCAGGGAGCTTGAAAGAGCTACGGGAGATGCAGACGGACAGAAGGAACTGCTGAAAAAAAGAGTCAGGGTAATGTATGAAAACGGAAACGTAGGATATCTTTCAGTACTGTTGGATTCAACGAATTTTGCAGATTTGATTTCAAGGATAGATTTTCTTAAAAAAATCGTAGATTTTGATATGAACCTTCTGACAAAAATGAAGGATTACAGGAATTCTGTAGAAGAGAAGAGAAATCAGCTCAAGGAAGAACAAGCACAACAGGAAAAACTGAAAAAGGAGATAAGTGATAAAAAGGAGACTGTTGAGCAGTCAAAACAAGAAAAGCAAAAAACTCTGACAAACCTGCTAAGCGACCTAAAAGAGCTTGAAAGACAGGAAGATCAACTGCTGGAACAGTCCAATGAAATAGGAAGAAAAATTGTATCCCTGCAGAGCAAGGAAAAGTACGTAGGTGGGATATTCAGCTGGCCGGCTCCGGGATACTATAAGATAACCTCTCAGTTTGGTTATAGGACCCATCCCATACTAAAGAAGAAAAAGCTGCATACGGGTATTGATATTGCTGTTCCCAGAGGAACAACCATATTAGCTGCAAATGCGGGTAAGGTAATATACTCAGGTTATTACGGCGGCTATGGAAACGCTGTTATAATAGACCATGGCGGTAAGATATCCAGCCTGTATGCACATAATGACAAACTTCTGGTGAAGGTCGGAGAGACAGTTACAAAGGGGCAGGAAATATCCATATCCGGAAGTACCGGACTTTCTACCGGACCACATCTGCATTTTGAAGTGAGGGAAAACGGACAACCTGTGGATCCGATGAAATACGTAAAAGGAAAATAAGCGCCCGGGACAATATACGGGGTAAATAGAAAAAATACGGTGTGAGCCGTATTTTTTTATGTTGAGAATAATTGACATAAAAACCGCTAATATTATACAATATAAATGCAAATTATTTGCAAAAAGGAGCAAGAAATATGAAAAGATTTTTTACAGTTGTGGTGATTATATGTCTGAGTTTGGTATTATGGGGTTGCAGCAGTGAGGGCTATTCCGGCAAGCCTAAAATATATGCAAGTTTTTATCCCATGTATTTTTTAACTCAGCAGATTGCAGGGGATAAGGCTGAAGTCATATGCATGATACCTGCAGGCGTTGAGCCTCACGACTGGGAGCCTACACCCAAGCTGGTGGGGGAAATGCAGGAGGCTTCCATGTTTGTTTACAATGGTGTGGGAATGGAGACCTGGGCAAACAACATAATAAAAAACATTGACCGGGATAAAACGAAGATTGTTGAAGCCAGCAGCGGGGTTGAACTCCTAAAGGCAGAAGGGCAGCAGAATATATACGATCCCCACGTATGGGTAAGCCCTCTTAGGGCAATGCAGCAAGCCAAGACCATATATGAGGCGATTATTCAAACGGACCCTGCCAATGCAGAGTATTACCGGAGCAATTATGAAAGCCTCAAGCAGCGGCTAAGCAAGCTTGATAAGGATATCAGGGAGGCTTCGAAATCCTTCAGAAGTAATATTATTGTGGTATCCCATGAAGCCTTCGGTTATTTTGCACAGGACTATGGACTCAAACAAATAGCAATAAGAGGCGTGAACCCGGAGGCGGAACCTAGTCCAACACAAATGGCCGAATTGGTTAATATATGCAAAGAAAATAAAGTGAGATATGTTTTCTTTGAAAAGCTTACTAATCCTAAGCTTTCTGAGACACTTGCCAGGGAGGTCGATGCAGGAACTATGATATTGAACGATGCGGCTGGCCTAAGTGAGGAGGATGAGAAGGCAGGAATGGATTATGTGAGCATCATGTATCAAAATGTAGAAAATCTAAAGAAGGCGTTGAGTGAATAGATGGCGGAAGAAATTATAAGAATTGAAAATGTTTCCTTTTCATACGGAAGGGGAAATGTAATTGAAGATGTCAGCACAAGTATATATGAGGGGGATTTCATGGGAGTAGTAGGTCCCAATGGTTCCGGAAAGAGTACTCTCCTTAAAATATTTCTGGGCATAATAAAGCCCCAGAAAGGGAATGTGAGGGTCTTCGGTATTGATATCAATAAATTTAACGAGTGGTGGAAGATAGGATATATACCCCAGAAGGCAACTTCTTTTAATCAGGGTTTTCCTGCTACTGTAGAAGAGGTTGTGTCTGCAAACCTATATCCCCAGATAGGGTTGGCAGGAAGAATAGCAAAGCACCACAAGGACAAAGTGGATGAAGCTCTTGAGACGGTAGGTATGCTGGAGTATAAGAAGAGAATTATAGGCCGGTTGTCCGGCGGACAGCAGCAGAGGGTGTTTATTGCAAAAGCTCTCGTAAGTCAGCCCAGGATAATTTTTATGGATGAACCGACGGTAGGCATTGATCATAAATCCGAGGAAAGCTTTTATGAGCTTATGAATTCTCTTAACAAGGGAAAGAACATAACACTTGTTATGGTTACCCATGATATCGGGGCAATAAACAGGAAAGTAAACAGGGTGATTTGTCTTTCCGAGGGTAAGCTGCATGAACATGGCTGCCTTACTGACAATAGCAGTGATATTTTCGATGAAATTTATGGAACTCATGGTGTTGCACAGATAATTCACGATCACTAAACAGGGGGATAAGGATATGCTGGAGTTATTCGGATATGAATTCATGCAGAGGGCTTTTGTCGCTGGTGTACTAATTGCGGTTATTTGTCCTCTGATTGGAACTTTTATCGTTTTGAGAAGGCTTTCTATGATTGGTGATACATTGTCACATGCGTCACTGGCAGGTATAGCTGCGGGTATGCTGGGAGGGTTTTATCCCATATGGGGTGCGCTGATTTTCTCTATAGCAGCTGCTATTGGAATAGAAAAGCTAAGAAAACGTTTTTCACAGTATGCAGAGCTGTCTATATCGATAGTACTGTCGGCAAGTATCGGTTTGGCTGTTGTGCTGATAAGCCTTGCAAAATCTTTTAATGCAGACCTTATGGGATACCTTTTCGGTAGTATTATAGCAGTAAGCAACAGGGATGTTTATATAATTCTTGGACTGAGTCTTGTCATATTGTTTTCAATATGGCTCCTGTACAAGGAGTTTTTCTACATTGCTTTTGATGAGGAGGGTGCAGAACTGGCAGGAATACCAGTCGCAGCGTTGAATATATATTTTACCGCCCTCACTGCAATGACGATTGTTGTATCAATGAGGATAGTAGGAATTCTGATGGTGTCTTCGCTGCTGGTGTTACCTGTGGCGACAAGCTTGCTGGTTTCTAAAAGCTTTAAAAATACCATTTTTCTATCGGTGATATTTGCATTGATTTCGGTAGTAACAGGGTTGCTGACCTCATATTATTTCGACCTGGCACCGGGCGGTACGATTGTGCTTACGTCGGTAGTAATCCTGCTTGCTGCAATTGTAGTAAAAAATATCATGAGGTTACAGTAGGTTAAGCTGGTGAAGTAAATTGGCATCATATACATAGTTATAAGGATGTGATTATATGGAAAGCATGTGTGCAATTGAAAGGACACTCAAAGAAAAGGGTTATAAGCTTACCGGACAAAGAAGGCTTATTGTAGAGATATTCGAGGAACAGCCAGGTCCTTACACTGCCCAGGAGATATACAGCAAAGCCAGGTTGAAAAATGAAAACATCAACTTCTCGACAATTTATAGAAATCTGGAGCTGTTGAGCAGCCTGAACATAGTGAATAAGTTGAATATAAGCAGCGGAACGAGTCATTTTGAGCTGTGCCGGCTTGGACATCACCATCACTTAATTTGCAAGGGCTGTGGCGAGATGCAGGAAATCGACATATGTCCTTTCGGCCAGTTGGAGGAAGAGAAGCTGAGGTCGGTTGGCTTTGAACCAACTGAACACAGGTTCGAGATATTCGGTTACTGCAGTAAGTGTGCCGGTACCGGAGAAAAATAGGAAGGGCGGCTTATGGTGCAATTTATGTAATAATGCCGCCCCGGAGGTAATATAATCTCAATAGGCACATGGATGTAAAGGGTTAATGGAATAATAACAATATGTTATAATGTACCTATCTGAGCTCCGGGTAAAGCAAAACCAATATTTTTTAGTCCTATTTGTGCAGAGGTTTTAGTTTTGTTATGGTATCAAATATTAATATGGGGTGAATTTGATGATAAGTAAAAAGACGGCATTATTTTGGGCAATAGTTCTTGTTGTTGTCACAGCTTTCGGTACTTTTACAGCCGCGAATACCATATCCATAGCTACCGGCGATAAGGTGATAATTTCCAAGAGCGATTATGAGATGATGAAAAGCCTGCAAAAGCTTGTTGGACTTAAGGATTATATTGAGAAATATTATGTGGAAGGTGCCAAGGACTCTACGCTTCTTGAAGGTGCAATGAAGGGCATGTTCGAATCTCTGAACGATCCTTATTCTGTGTACATGACAAAGGAAGAATTCAAGAATTTCAATGAATCAACCAAGGGCACCTATGGCGGAATCGGTGTAATAGTTACCAGAAGCGAGGATGGATATGTGACGGTTGTCGCCCCTATAGAGGATACCCCGGGGGAAAAGGCAGGCCTTAAGACCAACGATAAAATTATAAAGGTAGATGACAAGGACGTCATCGGAATTGATCTTGAGGAAGCGGTAGCGCTTATGAAGGGTAAGCATGGGACTCAAGTCGTATTGACGGTGATGAGGGATAAAGAAAAACAGCCTTTGACATTTAAAATCAAGCGTGAAGAAATAGTTTTAAAAACTGTAAAAAGTGATGTTTTAGCGAATAACATAGGATATATAAGAATCAGCATGTTTGATGAAGATACAGGCAAGGAATTCAAGAATGCGCTTGCAGGTTTGAAGGCTAAAAATATAAAAGGACTTATAATTGACTTGAGACAGAACCCGGGAGGCTTTATCACCCAATGTGTGGAGGTCGCCGATGAATTGCTGGATAAAGGACTTATTGTTTATACTGAGGATAAAAATAAAAAGAGGGAAGACTATAACTCAACAGACGGCAAGATCAACGTGCCTCTTGCTCTGTTGGTAGACGAGGGCAGTGCCAGTGCTTCCGAAATATTATCCGGTGCGGTAAAAGACCGCAAGGCGGGACTGCTTATCGGGACGAAGACCTTTGGAAAAGGTCTAGTTCAGTCGATTGAACAGCTTAGTGACGGTTCAGGGGTAAAGCTTACCACTCAGAAGTATTACACTCCCAATGGAACCAGTATAAATAAGATAGGGATTCAACCCGATATAGAGGTAAAACCCTTAGAAGTAAGGGCCGGACAGAAACCGGAGGATGTAAAGGATGTGCAGCTTGAAAGGGCTGAAGCTGAAATACTCAAACAGATAAAGTGATTTGAGGTGCCTTTATGGTGATAATACTGAAAATTGCAGGACTGATTTTTAAAGAGTTCAGCAGTCTGCTAACTGATGAGTTTTTCTGGATTATACTTATCATATTAATAATGATGTATAAAAAGAATGAGCGTCTAGAGAATACGATGCTCGGAAAAAGCTTTCCCATTTTAGGCAAGGTATCAGGTTCAGTCTTGGTCGGAATCGCGGCGGGAATTCTTGGAAGCCTGATGATTGTACTTGTAGGTCTGAATATCGATGATTATACAAAAACATCAGGGGGCTCATTGGCAAAGAGTATAACCTATATATGGATTCTGGCAATTATTCTTGCAATGGTTAACCCCAGATACCTGTGTTTTTCTTATGCGGGTGGAATTGTTGCCCTGGCAAACCTGGTATTTGGTTTTCCGGCGGTAAACGTATCGGGACTTCTGGCTTTAATAGGGATTTTACATTTGATAGAGAGCTTTTTGATTTGGTTTGACGGTTATTCTTATTCCGTGCCGCTGTTTATGAGAAAAAATGATGGCAGGACCATAGGCGGTTATGTGATGAATAAGATTTGGCCCATTCCTCTTGTAGTATTTGCGGTTGCTTTTGGCGGAGAAGCCGGAAGAACAGGTATAGCAGGAATTGGAGACATGCCGTCATGGTGGCCGCTTCTAAAACATTCGGCATCTGAGGGGACTCTGGGGCTGACGTATATCCCGCTGGTTGTGCCTGTAGTACTGGGTTATGGTGATATAGCAATCACAAGGCCTGCTGAAAAAAGGTGCAGCAGTTCTGCGGTGCGATTGGCAGGCTATAGTGTAATACTTATAGTACTTTCAATATTAGCATCTGAAATAAAGTTTTTTGCATTTGCTGCAGCAGTTTTCGCTCCCCTTGCACATGAACTGTTGATAATCTATGGCGCAAAGGAAGAGGAAGAGGGAAAACCGCTGTATGAAAGCAATGAGGCCGGCGTGTCTGTGCTGTATACCATTAAGGATTCTCCTGCCGGAAGCATGGGAATAGAGGCCGGAGATGTCATATTGAGCATTAATGGTATAATGCTGCACGATGAAAAGGAATTGACGGAGTTTCTGCTGTCTTATCCTACATACATATGGCTGGAGATAAGAAAGTACGGAGGAGCAAGAAAGACAGTGGAATTTTCAGACTATAGAAACGGTGTAGAAAATCTGGGAGTACTGATAGTACCGCGGAACTCCGATATATACTTTGAAATAAACGGCAGCAATTCTCCCATAAAGAGGATTGCAGGTTTTTTCAGGGAAAAGCGCAAAAAAAATATTGGTATGTAAAAAATTAAGGCAGCTCTTGAATTGAACTGCCTTAATTTTTTTTGATTCATTAATTTTTCTTGTTGCGGTATGTGTATTCTACAAGCTCTGAGAAAGCCGCCCGGTTTTTTGCGTTGGCTTCTTCGAAGTACTTGAAAACATTTATAAGCTCATTCTCTTTTTCCTTTTGGGTTTCTTCCAGTGGGTTTTCACGGTTTGAATTATACTTTTTCATAATTATACCTCTCAATATAGATTTAAGTTGTTTCATTTACTAGCTATGCACTCTTATGTCTTAATATATATTAATTACTATGACTAAAAATGCATGTTTTATACATATAGTCAGAGATAATATTTTAAATTTTGGAGAAATATCCAAGAACTATATTTTGTATATCACATTTCTATATTAGTATATCTTATTTTTATAAATTACTACAAAAATATACAAATACATTTATTACTTCTCATAATAGAATTATTGTTCCCGGTAAACTATACTTTAATTAAGCTGCAGCATGTGTTTCGGACAAAAGCATAAAAGTTTGCATATATATGATTGAAAGGGAGAGAAGGAATGGCAAGTTTATCTTTAAGGCACATAAAGAAGGTTTACCAGGGAAATGTCACAGCAGTTAAAGACTTCAGCATGGAAATAGAAGATAAGGAGTTTATCGTTCTGGTTGGGCCTTCCGGATGCGGAAAAACAACAACCCTTAGAATGATAGCAGGGCTTGAAGAAATTTCAGAGGGAGAGCTCTATATAGGCGAGAGACTTGTGAATGATGTAGCTCCCAAGGACAGAGACATAGCAATGGTGTTTCAGAATTATGCATTATATCCTCATATGACTGTTTACGAAAACATGGCTTTCGGTTTAAAGCTTAAAAAAGTTCCTAAGGCAGAAATTGATGAAAAAGTAAAAAATGCTGCAAAAATATTGGAAATTGAGCACCTTCTTGATCGCAGGCCAAAGGCTCTTTCGGGTGGCCAGAGACAGAGGGTTGCACTAGGCAGGGCTATAGTAAGGGAGCCGAAGGTATTCCTGATGGATGAGCCTCTTTCAAACCTTGATGCCAAGCTTAGAGTGCAGATGAGGACAGAAATAGCAAAGCTTCATAAACGTCTTGAAACTACTTTTATATACGTAACCCATGACCAGACCGAGGCAATGACAATGGGGAGCAGAATTGTCATTATGAAGGATGGAGATATACAGCAGATAGATACCCCGCAGAATGCCTATGACAAACCGGCCAACCTGTTTGTTGCAGGCTTTATAGGAAGCCCCCAGATGAATATATTCAAGGGTACTGCCGTTGAAGAAGGCGGCAAGCTTGTATTAAAGCTTGGAGACGGTACTGAACTGGGCTTAACTGATGAAAAAGCAAGGACTTTAAAGGATAAAGGCTATATAAACAAAGAAGTATATATAGGTGTAAGGCCGGAGCACTTGCATGAGTCTGAGGTAGATTCCCTCAGCAAGAACTTTTCAATAATTACCGGAAAGGTTGAAGTTGCAGAACTTATGGGTTCTGAGACAAATCTGCACTTTACGAAGTGTGATAAACAGGTAATTGCAAGAGTAGATGCAAAGACGAAAAAGAGGGCCGGAGATACTGTAGAGCTTCAGATACACTGGGATAAAATACACCTCTTTGATGTAGAGACCGAAAAAGCAATATATTAAGAGTAAAATAATTTGGATACAAAAAACAGAAAAATATGATAAAATATTATTTAAGCGGACGATGTAAGTTAAACTCGTTCGCTTAAATAATATTTGGATTAATTGAGGGATAACGATGGGAAAGTTAACGGAAACACTTGCAGGGGCGGTTGCAGTTGTAAAAAGAAGTATCGTTGTGGTTTCGAAGAATGATATATATAAGTTCCCTGAAGGGTGCAGCTTTGATATTACTTTCAATGAAGCAGGGGAAAAAGTAGGAAAGAACTACAAGGGCTATAACATTTACAAGCTTACTTTAGCAAATCTTCCATATTATGTCTGCATTCAATCGGAAAGGTATAATGAGTCTGAAATTACAGAGCTCATACTTCTTTCTATAAAAGCTTCCCTTGATGAGGATGATTCACTGACAGAGTGCTTTAGAAGGATTGTAGGGGGCAAATGTGATGGGGCAGAACTCATGAAGCTTGAAGAAGAGTTCAGAGGCTACCTCCCCGGAAACATCCTTCTCATTGACAATTACAGGGATTCTGGTGAAGAGGTGCTGGAGATACTGTTGAATACTGCAAATATTGCATGCTCCTTTAAATATGACGATAGGATTGTTGCAATTGCGAAGGATGAGAATATTGAAGAGGTCTGCAGCAGCTTCAACAAGAACATACTAAGTGAACTTCTTATAGAGTGCACGGTTGTTATCGGCGGGTATGCAAAATCTATAGGCGAACTTAAGGAAAAGTATGAGGATTGCTTGAAGGGGCTATATATTAAACATATTTACAGTTTACCGGATAATGTGCTGAACTTTGGAGATATGTACGGCTACAGGATAGTAGCAGGTCTGGATAAAAAACTGAAGGAGTATATCAGAGAAAAAGTCTTTACTCCGGAATTCAAGGATATGATGAACTCTGAACTCGGCATCACAATAGAAGAATTTTTCAAGAACAATCTTAACCTCACGGATACTGCAGCCAAGCTGTACATACACAGAAACACACTGCTGTATAGATTGGATAAAATATATAAAAGCACAGGCTTTGACCTGAAAAAATTCGAAGACAGCTGGCTTTTCAAGCTGGCCTGGCTGATACGCAAGGAAAAAGGATTATAATTAAAACATAGTATAAGGCTTGTATTGCTACAATTGTAAACAAGCTTTATTTTTTTATACATTATATATATAGAATGCGACATAAGGAACGGGTAACACTGAATACACGGAAGCCCACTGAAGACACGGCGGGGAAATAATATAAGTTACTGTGTAATTCCGCAGGAATTCCGTGAAAAATCCGTGTGTTCCGTGGTTTTCGTTTCTTCACCCGTAGGGAATACCCTAGCTTCCCCGTGCCTCGTGCCACGAGCCGCGCGCCAAAATCACCAGTGTTGCACATCTTATATATTATTTGAGTGGTTTTTCTTGACAGTTGTATTTATTAATAATAGAATAATTACGAACACATGTTCTGAGAAGGATTTGAAAATACTAATTATGTAAACTAAAAATGATTGTGGTATAATGGTATAGATAAATTAATGAGTAGGTGTTATTATGGGGCAGTTCAAAATAGTATCCGATTACAAACCTACCGGTGACCAGCCTGAAGCTATCGATATGCTGGCGAAAGGAGTACAGCGGGGAGACCGGTATCAGACCCTTCTGGGGGTAACAGGTTCGGGTAAAACCTTTACGATGGCAAATGTAATAGAAAGGGTGCAGCGGCCTACTTTGGTCCTGGCTCATAACAAAACTCTGGCTGCACAGCTCTGCAGCGAATTCAAGGAATTTTTTCCTCATAACTCTGTTGAATATTTTGTCAGTTACTATGACTATTATCAGCCGGAAGCTTATGTTGCCCATTCCGATACATATATAGAAAAGGAAGCGGATATCAACGATGAGATAGATAAGCTGAGACACTCCGCAACTGCTGCACTGCTGGAGCGAAGGGATGTAATAATTGTGGCCAGCGTTTCCTGCATTTACGGTTTGGGTGACCCGGAAGACTACAAATCTCTGGTGCTGTCGCTGAGGAAAGGAATGGTCAAGGACAGGGATGAAGTCCTGAGAAAGCTGATTGACATACAATATGACAGGAACGATATAAACTTTGTCAGAGGCACCTTCAGGGTCAGAGGGGATATTGTGGATATATTCCCGGCTGCTTCTTCAGATAAGGCAATAAGGGTTGAATATTTCGGCGATGAGATAGAAAGAATTTTGGAGATAGATTCACTTACAGGCAATATAATAGGCGAACGCCAGCATGTATATATATACCCTGCTTCCCACTTTGCGACTACACAGGCAAAATTGGAGAAAGCGATAGAAAGTATAGAGACAGAACTTGAGCACCGGGTAAAGGAGCTTAAGGAGCAGGATAAGCTTTTGGAAGCCCAGAGGCTGCTTCAGAGGACTAATTATGATATAGAAATGATGAAGGAAGTAGGCTACTGCTCCGGTATAGAAAACTATTCAAGGCATATAAGCGGCAGGGCTCCCGGTAGCGCTCCGTTTACACTGTTGGATTTCTTCCCGGAGGATTACCTGTTGATAGTGGATGAATCCCATGTTACCATACCACAGGTAAGAGGGATGTACTTTGGCGACAGGTCAAGGAAGGAGTCCCTGGTAGAGTATGGTTTCAGGCTTCCTTCGGCCTTCGACAACAGGCCGCTTAACTTTGAAGAGTTTGAGGAACGGCTTAACCAGGTGATTTATGTAAGTGCCACACCTGCTCAATATGAGCTTGAAAGAAGCTCACAGGTGGCTGAACAGATAATAAGGCCAACAGGCCTGGTTGACCCGGAGATTGAGGTCAAGCCCGTCAAGGGGCAGATCGACCACCTCATCGGGGAAGTGAGGGAAAGGGTTGAAAAACAGCAAAGGGTGCTTGTAACCACCCTAACAAAGAAAATGGCGGAAGACCTGACTGCATATATGAAGGATATGGACATCAGAGTCAGATACCTGCACTCGGATATAGATACCATGGAAAGAATGAAGATAATCAGAAGCCTAAGGCTTGGGGAATTTGACGTACTGGTCGGGATAAACCTTTTAAGAGAGGGGCTTGACCTTCCTGAAGTATCTTTGGTTGCCATTCTGGATGCAGATAAAGAAGGCTTTTTGAGGTCGGAAACCTCATTGATACAGACAATAGGAAGAGCAGCCAGAAATGTCGAGGGCAAGGTAATAATGTATGCCGATACTCTTACAAATTCAATGCAAAGGGCAATAAGCGAAACAAACAGAAGAAGAAAAATACAGATGGACTATAACGAAAAATACGGAATAGAGCCGCAGACTATAAGAAAGGCAATACACGATATAATCGAGGCTACAACGGCAGCGGAAGAATCGGCCAAGTACGGAGTCAAGAGAGATATTGACAAGATGAGGAAGGAAGATATTGTGAGACTTATTTCCGTACTGGAGGAAGAGATGAAGGATTGTGCAAGAGCAATGCAGTATGAACGTGCGGCTGAACTAAGGGATAAGATAATTGAATTGAGGCAGAAGCTGAAGAAATAAGAGGTGCGAAATGGCTAGAGATAAAATCATAATAAAAGGTGCAAGGGAGCATAATCTCAAGAATATCGATATAGAAATACCAAGAGATAAGTTTGTTGTACTGACAGGTTTAAGCGGTTCGGGGAAGTCATCCCTGGCGTTTGACACCATATATGCCGAGGGTCAAAGGCGGTATGTCGAATCACTGTCTGCTTATGCAAGACAATTTCTTGGGCAGATGGAAAAACCGGATGTTGATTATATTGAAGGATTATCGCCTGCAATATCAATAGACCAGAAAACAACTAACAGGAACCCGCGCTCAACAGTGGGTACGGTAACAGAGATTTACGATTACTTGAGACTGCTTTTTGCAAGAATAGGAGTACCGCACTGCCATGTTTGCGGCAAGGAGATTTCGCAGCAGACGGTGGACCAGATGGTGGATTACATAAAAGCACTTGAGCCGGGAACAAAGATACAGCTTATGGCCCCTGCCATCAGAGGCAAAAAGGGAGAGCACCAGAAGCTCCTGGAAGATATAAAGAAAAGTGGATATGTAAGAGCCAGGATTGACGGGGAAGTACTGGACCTAAATGAAGAAATAAAGCTGGAGAAGACCAAGAAGCATACTATAGAGGTAATTGTAGACAGGATAGTTGTCAAGGAGGGTGTGGATAAAAGGCTGACGGATTCACTGGAAACAGTGCTGAAGCTGTCGGGAGGTACTGCCCTCATTGACATTGTTGGCAAGGAGGAAAAGCTTTTCAGCCAGAACTTTGCATGCATCGAATGTGGTATAAGCATTGAGGATCCGGCGCCCAGGATGTTTTCCTTCAACAGCCCCTTCGGTAAATGCCCGGTTTGCGATGGTCTGGGACAGCTCCGCAGAATAGATCCGGATTTGGTAATACCGGATAGGACAAAGTCAATTTCTGAAGGTGCAATTGAACCGTGGAGAAACTTTGATGAGGATTCCTGGTATTACAACATTCTTGAAGCTGCATCCAAGCATTACGGCTTCAGTCTGGATACCCCTGTCTGCGAACTGGATCCCAAGATAGTCGATATACTGCTTAACGGAAACAATGGCGAGAAAATAAAGGTAAAGTATGAACGGGAATACGGCA
Organism: Caulobacteraceae bacterium; assembly: GCA_050261415.1. GTDB lineage: Bacteria > Bacillota > Clostridia > Lutisporales > Lutisporaceae > JBLNDG01. The sequence continues at coordinate 29,540 of JBLNDG010000061.1, forward strand.
GGGGAGAAGTGATGGTTTCCATCGAGGGTGTTATCAACAATCTTGACAGACGCTACAAGGAAACCAAGTCCGAATACATGAGGGGCGAAATAGAAAAATACATGTCGTCCATACCCTGTCCCGAGTGTAAGGGCGCAAGGCTGAAAAAAGAAAGTCTTGCCGTAAAGATTGGCGGACTGTCCATTTCAGAAGTGTGTGACATGTCTGTATATAAAATCAAAGATTTCTTTGAAAGCCTTAAACTCACGGAAAAGCAGAAGATAATATCAAAGCTCATACTCAAAGAAATCCGTGAGAGGCTGGAGTTTTTAATAAATGTAGGGCTTGAGTACCTGACACTTTCACGTGCTGCAGGCACATTGTCCGGAGGGGAAGCGCAGAGGATAAGGCTTGCAACTCAAATAGGCTCAAGCCTCGTTGGAGTTCTGTACATTCTTGACGAGCCGAGCATAGGTTTGCATCAGAGGGATAATGACAAGCTGCTCAAGACATTGAGAAACCTTACGAACCTTGGAAATACGCTTATAGTAGTAGAACATGACGAGGACACCATGCACGCGGCTGATTATATTATTGATATTGGCCCGGGAGCGGGGGTACACGGAGGAAACGTTGTTGCAGCAGGTCCGTTGGACACTATAATAGCCTGTGAAGAATCAATTACAGGACAGTACTTGAGCGGGAAAAAGAGAATTCCTGTGCCGGAGGAGAGAAGAAAGCCTAATGGCAAGTGGCTGGAGGTAAAAGGTGCCCGTGAAAACAACCTTAAGAATATAAACGTACGCATTCCCCTGGGAGTATTTACTTGTGTAACCGGAGTGTCCGGATCGGGAAAGAGTACATTGGTAAACGAGATTATATATAAGGAGCTTACCCATAGACTCTATAACTCGAAGCACAGAGCCGGTGAGCATGGCGAGATCAAAGGCATAGAACATATAGACAAGGTTATAGATATTGACCAGTCGCCTATCGGAAGGACTCCGAGGTCCAACCCTGCCACTTATACCGGGGTGTTTGACTTGATCAGGGAAGTGTTTGCCGCTACTCCTGAAGCAAAAATGAAGGGCTACAAGAATGGAAGATTCAGCTTCAATGTAAGGGGCGGAAGATGCGAAGCCTGCAAGGGTGACGGGATAATAAAAATAGAAATGCAGTTCCTGCCTGATGTGTATGTTCCATGTGAAGTATGCAAAGGCAGAAGATATAACAGGGAAACCCTGGAGGTAAGGTATAAGGGTAAAAACATAGCGGAAGTACTTGATATGACGGTGGAGGATGCTCTTGGGTTCTTTGAGAATATCCCCAGGATTCAAAGAAAGCTTCAAACATTGTTTGATGTAGGTTTGGGATATATAAAGCTTGGACAGCCTTCAACCGAGCTATCCGGCGGTGAGGCACAGCGAATAAAACTTGCTTATGAATTGTCCAAGAGAAGCACCGGCAAGACTGTTTATATATTGGATGAACCGACAACAGGCCTTCACATTGCAGACATTCACAGGCTGCTCGGCATACTCGACAGGCTTGTTGAAACAGGTAATTCCATAATAGTAATTGAACATAATCTGGATGTAATCAAAAGAGCTGATTATATAGTCGACCTCGGTCCGGAAGGCGGAGACCGGGGTGGCACCATTATCGCCGAGGGTACACCTGAGGAAATTTGTGCAAAGGCTGAATCATACACCGGCCAGTTCCTCAAAAAGATACTCGAAAGGGATAAAAGCTTCGATTAGAAGAAAGTTATTACCGGAAGGTTCGTTATACAAAATGAAAAGGCTTCAGTTGAAGCCTTTTTAATAGCTTCTTTCCGGTATCTTTTTTGAAACCAGAAGCCCCTTTATCTGCCTTACATCTTCCCCGCTGCACTTTATTGTTATAGTACCGAAATCATAGGTCTGGTATATGATTATCTGGTCATTCAGGGCCAGGTAATTTTCAATTCTTTCATAAGGGTAAAAGCCTGCAGCGTCGCTGTAGCTGAAGGGGATTGAAAGCTCAAGCCTGAAATCAATTCCGTTCACCGCTATGCCCTTATCAGTAACATAGGCTTTCAGAGTCCTTTTGTTCAGATAGTACAGCAGCTCTATTATCAATGCAAGTACAACTACATAAATCAGTGCTTTAAGGCTTTCTGCCGTAAAAGCTCTTTTTTGTACTATCGGCAGTATTACTGCCAGCAACGGCAATATCATTATAATAAGCCGGTCCCTTACAGAAAAGGAGGAAACGGGAAAAGTCTTTATAATATTTGCTGTTTTAAGGCGGTTTCTTACATATAGATACTTTATTAGCGCCTGTGAATACAATGCGATGATATATCCGGACATATACAGGATTCCTGCCGTCAGAGCAGCATAGGGAGAATTAACCAAAGCGCCCGGCGACATAATGAAGCTTATGAAGATAAAAAAGAAAATAAATACAAAGAGGGAAACTATAAAAATGATTGTCTTCATTGTGTTGGTCATATGTATTCCTCATTTCTGCACTATTGTATTAAAATTTTTTCCATTTACAGTTAAGATTATATACAAATATTTATTAAAAATCAATTTCAGGTATAATATATATAGGCAATAGGCAATAGGCAATAGGCAATGGGCGATAGGCAATAGGCTTAAGCGGAGCTTCAAACAATATGTTGAGATCGCGTAATGCGTAGCCAGATATTGGGAGGATGAACAGTTATGATTTCATTGGAGGATAAGCTTAAGAACCTTCCGGACAACCCCGGAGTGTATATAATGAAGGATAAATACAATGAAATAATATATGTCGGAAAGGCAATAAACCTTAAGAATCGGGTGCGGTCCTACTTCCAGTCCTCAAAGAACCAGCTGCCCAAGGTTGCTGCAATGGTGGAGAGGATTGCAGACCTGGAGTATATAATAACCGATTCTGAACTGGAAGCCCTTATACTTGAGTGCAACCTGATCAAAAAGCACAGACCCAAGTACAACATAATGCTGAAGGACGACAAGCACTATCCATATATCAAAATTACAGTAAATGAAAGCTATCCGAGACTTTTGATTGTAAGGGAGATAAAAAAGGATAATGCGAAATACTTCGGACCTTATACCGATTTGACTGCAGTGCATAAGACTCTGGATCTCCTGAAAATTCTTTTCCCGATTAGGCACTGCAGCAAGAACATTGAAAGGATTGCAGGAAAAGAAAGACCTTGTCTGAACTATCATATAAAAAAGTGTATCGCACCCTGCAAGGGAGATGTAAGCGAAGAGGAGTACAGGAAGCTGATTGATTCTATAATCATGGTTCTTGACGGCAAGCAGGCTGAGGTAATCAAAGAGCTGGAGCAGAAGATGCATAATGCGGCGGAAAACCTTGATTTTGAAAAGGCTGCTGAAATCCGGGACAGCATAAATTCTTTGATAAAGGTCGGGGAGAAGCAAAAGATTATATCCTCGGCAATGACGGACCAGGATGTTATTGCCTTTGCGATTGAAAATGGAGAATCCTGCATACAGGTGTTTTTTGTCAGGGGCGGGAAGCTTATCGGCAGGGAGCATTTTTTGATAGAGGATACAAAGCTCAGTGACTCAAAAGAAATATTAAGCAGCTTTGTAAAGCAGTTTTATGACGGCGGTGCGCTGATACCCCGGGAAATAATTTTGCAGGAAGAAATAGATGAAATAGATATCATTGAAAAATGGCTGACTGATAAAAAGGGAAGCAGGGTAAGAATTACTGTCCCAAAACGGGGGGAAAAGCAGAAGCTCATAGAAATGGTGAGCAAAAATGCGGAAGATACCTTAAGGCTTATTTTTGAGAAGCAGAAGACCGATGAGGAAAAAACACTCGGAGCCTGCAGGGAGCTTAAAGACATACTTAACATGGATAAGCTGCCTTTGAGAATTGAGGCTTATGACATATCAAACCTGCAGGGCGTACTTAACGTAGGATCGATGATTGTTTTTGAACGGGGCAGGGCAAACAATAAGAATTACAGGAGATTCAAGATAAAATCCGTTGAAGGTGCCAATGATTATGAAAGCATGAAAGAAATTGTGGAAAGGCGTTTTTATCATGGCATCAAGGAGCGTGAAGAGCTTCAGACCCGGGGAAAGGGCCTTGAACTAGGGAAGTTTTCCATATTTCCCGACCTTGTAATGCTGGACGGAGGTATGGGACAGGTAAATGCAGTACTGCCGGTTTTGAGAGCAATGGGTATAAATGTTCCGGTATGTGGAATGGTAAAGGATGATAAACACCGGACAAGAGGCCTTATTTATGAGGGCAGGGAAATTGAAATCCCTATAAATTCCAATGCTTTCAGGCTTATAACCAATATGCAGGATGAAGCTCACAGGTTTGCAATAAGCTATCACAAGAGCTTAAGAAGCAAGACAACTGTTAAATCCCTATTGGACGATATACCGGGTATAGGACCTGCAAGAAGAAAAGCTCTTTTAAAACATTTTGGAAGTCTAAAGAATATAAGAAATGCAACACTGGAGGAGCTTTGTGAAGTACAGGGAATGAATAAAAAGACAGCAGAAGATGTATACAATTTTTTAAATTCATGAGACTTTTTCAAAATAGCTCCGTATTATATTATGAAAATCAAAATTGAGAATAATATATGGAGGTATAAATATGTACAAAAAGTTATACAGATCAAGAACCGTCAAGACAATAGCAGGTGTCTGCGGAGGCCTTGAGGATTACTTTAATATTGATGTAACGCTTATCAGACTTATATGGGTAGCTCTCACAATCGCAACAGGCATATTCCCCGGGATACTTGCCTATGTTGCAGCAGCCCTCATAATTCCTGAAGAACCGGCAGGGTATAATGGGCGGAACAATTCTGACAACAATGTTAATGCGGATTATAAAATAGACAAGGATGAATAGAATTACAAGAAGGTGTTTTGTTGAAATTTCTAGTAGATACTCACTGTCATACTGTATCCAGCGGGCATGCGTACAGCACAATCACAGAATTAGCCGAAGCAGCAAGTGAAAAGGGTTTAAAAATTATTGCAATGACTGATCATGGGCCTGCCATGCCAGGAGGCCCTCATATATTTCATATAGGGAACCAAAAGGTAATACCGGATTATATAAAGGGTGTGAGGGTATTAAAGGGCGTAGAAGCTAACATAATGGATTTTGACGGCAGTCTGGATTTGCCGGAGAGACACCTCAAAAACCTTGAAATTGTAATAGCATCCTTCCATGATGTATGCGTTGCACCGGGAAGTGTCGAGGAAAATACAAGAGCCTTGATTGAGGCAATGAAGAATCCATTTGTGGACATAATTGCTCACCCGGGGAATCCGTATTATCCCATTGATATTGATAAAATGGTGCAGGCTGCTTATGAAACAAATACAATGATAGAAATAAACAACAGCTCCTTTGTGGGAAGCCGTGCAGGAAGCGCGGAGAATTGCAGGAGGATTGCAGAAAAAGCAAAGGAAAAGGGTATTATACTTGCCGCAGGAAGCGACTGTCATATATGCTATGATGTAGGCAGGTTCGATAAGATAGAAGGAATTTTCGAGGAGCTTGATATGCCGGAGGAGCTTGTTATCAATACTTCACCGGATAAGCTCATTGAATACCTGAACAAGAAGGGTAAAAGGGTAAGCACAAACTCATTATCTTAAAATAATACGAATATACATAGAGTAAAAGCTTAGTGGAGGGATACAAATGACCTTGAGAAAAGCCTTTACTCTTTTTTTATGCGTAATTTTGGTGATATATATATTTATAGGCCCTGACTTGTTGAATTATATGAAGATGGATTATAAAAAGAGCCAGGAACCGGTGAAAAAGAAATCGGAGTGGACAGGCGTGATAACTCTATGGGATTATCCCAGGCTTGATATTACCAATGGAACCAGATTCACCTGGATAAGGAGCAAGATAAGGGAATTTGAAAGGAAAAATCCCGGGGTATATATTGAATTAAGAACTCTTGACTGGAAGGATGGCCCGACTTTATTAAAAGCGGCGGCTAAAACCGGCGCTTATCCCGATATTGCTCCGGTAGGCAGCGACTTTTACTTCATTTCCAACGGATACCTTGAAGAACTGGACAGCTACATAAACCCTTTGGAGAGAAGCGATTTCCTGTCAAATATTTTGGAAACCGCCTCATATAACGGAAAGCTTTACGGTTTACCCTGGATGATGACAGGATATACAATGCTTCTTAACACTGATAGATTTAATGAAAAGAATGTAAGCATCCCTCAGGGGGGAGAGTGGACCTATGAACAATTTGTTGAGGCGTTAAAACAGCTTACATATGATACTGATGGGAAAAAAGGACCGGATGTATATGGGTTCAACTCCTTCATTGAGCCGGGTTATTATAATATATTCGGACTCCTGATGGCAGACGGGGCGCAGATTATAGACGAAGAAACAGGCAGCTTCACATTTAACACTCCGGAAGCGCTTTCGGGACTTAAAAAGCTCTGTGATTTGAAACATACGTACAAGGTTACGCATCCCGAGTTCGGAAATATGAATGAGAGCCAGGCGTGGTCAAGTTTTCTTAAGGGAGATGTAGCTGTCTATATTGCAGGTTCTTGGGCGGTACCGCTTCTTCGCAACTCCCAGGGAAGCGGCGGGATTAATTTTACAGTAGCTAAATTTCCAACCGGCAGGTCTGATGTTCCCTTGACGGTTAGTGCAACTACGTGTTCCTACGCAGTTTTTAAGCAGGAGAATGAAGACAAAAGAAGGGTGTGTGTGGATTTTATAAAATATATTACGGCTGTCGAAGGGCAGGAAGAATTAAAGAACTTCGGGTATTTTCCCGTTAGGAAATCAGGGAAACACCTGTACGAAAATGACAAAGAGATGTATACTATACAGCAGAGCTTGTATTTCGCAGAGCATCTTCCCAAGGCAAAGAACTGGGGTGAAATCGACTTAATACTGCAATCAAAAATAAAAGAAGCGGTATTGGGTAATATTACTCCGGAACAAGCTTTAAAGGATGCTGAACGCCTTATACAACAGCAGCGAAGATAATACCCAAGTTTTGCATAATGTTGTATAATAGTAGTTAAATATGGATAAATTTCATATAACAAATTAAGATAAAACGGAGGCAGATTTGTATGGCTGAGGTTAAGAGTGCAAAAAAAGAAAAACACCCTGTAATAGAGTACAACGGGAAAAAGTATCTGCGGATTCCTGTCAAGACTCGTGTAATTGTAAAAGAAGACAATATCGTTGATGTTGTAAAGAAATATGTGCAGGAAACAGTAACAGAAAAAGATGTAGTGTTTATAAGTGAAAAAGCTGTGGCAATAACGCAGGGCAGAGCATATCCTCTAAGTGAGATCAAACCGAGACCCCTTGCGAAGTTTTTATCCAGGTATGTTACGAAGACATCTGCCGGAATAGGACTTGGCATACCGGAGACAATGGAGATGGCATTGCGCGAGTGCGGTGTATTAAGAATACTGTTTGCCGCCGCAGTAAGCTTTATAGGAAAGATTTTTGGGCGCAAGGGTGATTTTTACCGTGTCGCCGGTTATAAAGCTTCTTCAATAGATGGGCCTACACCAAATACCCTGCCGCCCTATAACAAATATGTAGTGCTTGGGCCGGATAAGCCGGATATGGTTGCAAAAGAAATAAGCGACAATATTAAAGCTGAAGTTGCAATAGTTGATATTAATGATTTGGGTGGAAATATCCTGGGTACTTCAAGGCCGGATATGGATAGGAGCAAGCTTGTGGGTATACTCAGGGATAATCCTCTGGGACAGTGCAGCGAGCAGACTCCCATCGGAATTATAAGGGAAACAGCGGAGTAGATTTTAGTCTGAAAGGAGACAGCAGAGTTATGCAGGAATGCGGCAGAAGCTATGCTACAATTGAACTTGACATAGAGAATATTAAGTATAATGAACCTATGAAAAACCATACATCCTTTAAGGTTGGAGGTCCTGCCGATATACTCATCGAACCTGACAATGTGGAAGAATTGGTATTGGCTATAAAAAAGCTTAGAAAAGGCAATATCCCTTATTATATAATAGGCAACGGAACTAACCTTCTGGTGTCCGACAAGGGCATAAGGGGAGCGGTTGTAAAGATAGGAGAAAAATTCGGAAGAATAGATATTAGCGGAGATAGGATAATATCTGAAAGTGGTGTACTTCTGTCAACGCTCTCCAAGATAGCGGCCAAAAACAGTCTTACCGGTATGGAGTTTGCAAGTGGGATACCGGGAGCCCTCGGCGGCGCTGCAACAATGAATGCAGGTGCTTACGGAGGAGAGATGAAGGATATAGTTGAATGGGTGGAGGTTCTTGACCGGAACCTTAAGCTTAAGCGGCTGACTAATGGAGAAATGAATTTTGGATATAGGAAAAGTGTGGTTGAACCAAATAAATATATTGTCGTCAGGGCTTGTATAAAGCTTGAGAAGGGCAATCCCGATGAGATATACGGAATAATGGCTGAGCTTACCGAAAGGAGAAAAAACAAACAGCCGTTGCATCTCCCAAGCGCGGGGAGTACCTTTAAAAGGCCGGAAGGCTATTTTGCGGGAAAGCTTATTGAAGATGCAGGGCTAAAGGGGTATTCCGTAGGAGGAGCGCAGGTTTCAACCCTGCACAGCGGCTTCGTAGTAAATAACGGAGATGCTACAGCACAAGATGTGTATCAGCTTATAAGAAATGTGCAAAAGACTGTGCTTGAGAAATTTGGGGTAAAGCTTGAAACAGAAGTGAAAATACTGGGAGAGTTTTAAAATAGAAGCATGAGCAATCATGTTTCTATTTTTTTATAAAATCGTTGACATTCGAAATATATCGAAATACAATGATATTAGAAACAAATGGAAAGAGGTGACGACTGTGAGTGTAATGGATAAAGTCACTGTACACCACTCTACAGCTTATGACTTTCTGGCAGGCATGTACAGACTGAACAACAACGAAAAACTGGTCGAGCTCATATCGGAGCTTGATACGGCAGATAAAATAAAGTTTAACGATGAGATATTGAAGTGGGTGGAAAACAGCAGGCGCAAGTTTACAAAGGAAATCAAGGAAAGGTTGGACCTTTTCTTCAACTATGAGAGCTTTTTCGGAGTATGCCTTATAAATGACATTGCAAGCAAGGATATTAATAATGCAAAAGCTTTCATAAGGTATGTGGAACAGCTGCCCCTCGCATACATCCTGAAGAGCTTTCTTGGAACAGGCTATGGGCCTGAGGATATAACTGAGGAACAGACTGAGAAAATGCTTGGGAACCACAAAGATGCCATAGCTTTTATTGAAAAGAACATATCCCTGCCTTCTCAGCAAAAATGGGAGTTGCTGCAATTCTTTCTTGACCCGGAGGGTATGAAGGATAAATTGCTGGAACTGTTCAGATGGTATTACGAAAACATATTTTCATCCGAAGAGGAAAAGCTTGATGAGACAGTACGAAAATATGAAAAAGAACTTAAAAAAAAGTTGGAGACTTATGGAGAAGAGTATCTGAAGCTCTTAGTGGATACAGATTACAGTAAGAGCAAGGGCGTTGAGAAAATATTTATTTCATCATCCTACTATTGTGAGATAAGCAGCATGAAATCCTCCAGAGAAGATACAGGTGTGGATCTTTACATTCTGGGCTATAGGTATCCGGAGGTAATTGCAGAGGGAAGGCATACCCTTTTAACCAATGTCAATATGTTTAAGGCCCTTGCCGATGAAACCAGATTGAACATAATAAAGCTTTTAAGTGAGAGACCATGGTACGGCAACGAGCTGGCACAGAAGCTGAAGCTTTCCAACTCAACCATCTCCTATCACATGTCCATGCTGATAGTTAACGGTTTTGTAGAATCGTCAAGAGAGGATAACAGGTACTATTTTAGCATGGATATAAATAAAGTGAAGAAAATACTGTGCGATGCCTTGGATAAGATGGTAGAGTAATTTTTTTCGCCATGTGTTTCGATAAGTATCGAAATCGGTAGAATTTAAAATATATGAAAGGAAAGACAAATATGAAATTGTTTAAAGAAAAAAGTATGTTCAAGAATAAGAATTTTATTCTGCTATGGCTAGGCCAGTTGGTGTCCCTTTTAGGCAACAGGTTCCATGAGATTGCTTCAATGTGGTATATATATGAGTCAACAGGCTCACCGCTAAAAATGGGAATAACCCTTATATTTTCCACCCTTCCGTCTGTTATACTGGGTCCTTTTGCAGGAGCCTTCGCCGACAGGTATGATAGGAAGAAAATCATCGTATTTTCGGATCTGATTAACGGTTGTATTGTGGGGACAATTGCAGCTCTGATATTTACACAGACAATGGAAATATGGATGCTGTATTTGCTGGCGGGGCTCAGGTCAGTTACATCCACCTTCTTCGGACCGGCGATAAGCGCTGTTGTTCCGTCTATTGTAGAAAAAGAACAGCTGGTAAAAGCCAACTCACTTAATCAGCTTTCAAGCAGCTTTACCGGCATTCTCGGATATGCAGCGGGGGGAGTCATGATTGCAGTTCTGGGCATACCGGGATTGTTCCTGTTTGACAGCATATCCTTCATACTATCAGGAATATCGGAAGCCTTTATAGAGGTGCCAAGGGTAAATAGGGAAGCTGCGGCTGCTGAAATTCAGGGAATGAAAAACGAAATATTCGAAGGTATAAGATTTATCATGAGCAATAAAAAGCTTTTCCACTTCATAGTAGTCGGCGGGATTATTATAAATTTCTTCCTTGCTCCCATAGAAATCTATGTTACGGTATTTGCTAGGCAGAGGCTTAATATGGGAAGTGAGGCCTTTGGGATATTGCTTTCGGCAATTACTGCGGGCAGTCTTACAATGGCTCCATTAGTACCTGTTCTGGGAAAAAGGTTTAGTTACTATACTCTTACATTTATCGGGCTTACCCTTGAAGGAGTATTCATAATGCTGTTAGGTATCTCGGAGAATTTTTATATGGCTTTGATTATACAGGCCTTGATGGGGGCTTCCATATGCATGTGCAATGTATCCTTGAATACAGTTTTTCAAACTCTTATACCCAATGAAATGCTGGGGAGAGTCGGGGGTATATTACAAACCATGTGCCAGGCTACCATTCCGTTGGGGTACCTGCTTGGCGGAATGGTGACGGAAAGGCTGAGCCTGACTTTGGTACTGGTTGCAAGTGGAATTGCGGTAGCTCTGTCCGGTCTGTCAACATTTAAGGTTACCAGAGAAGGAGAGCAAAAAAAATTGGAATTTTAGAGACCGGCTGCTGCTGGTCTTTTTCATTTTAAATAAAGTATGACAAATGGCATTTTGACAATAATAATGATATTATAATAACGTATAATCTTAATGAGGTGAATAAATTGATAAGACTTTTTGCAGATTACCATACACATACAATCTATAGCCACGGCAAAGGCGATATAATGGATAATGTTGTCGCAGCAAGAAAAAAGGGGCTTACCGAAATTGCCATAACAGATCATGGCATAAGACATTTTGCGTATGGTGTAAGATTTGAAAACATAGCTAAGATGCGGGATGAAGTGGACAGGATCAATGCAAATGTGGAGGGCATAAAGGTGCTGCTTGGTATGGAGTGCAATATAATAAGCACCAATGGCGATATAGATATGAATGACAGGGTGAGAAAATATCTGGATATTCTGCTTGTCGGTTTTCATATGATGGTACTGCCGAAGTCCTTAAAGGACCTCTACAACATATACGGAAGGAACTATAAGGCAAAAATATTTCATACCGGAATAGAAGGAATTAAAGAGACTAATACCGAATCAATGATAAAGGCTATAAGAAAGCACAAAATAGACATAATAACCCATCCTGGTGCGCGTATACCCTTGGACACTACTGCGATAGCCAGAGAGGCTGCAAAGGTGGGAACAGCACTTGAGATAAATTCCCACAGCAGCTTCATGAGAGCCGAGCATGTAAGGGCTGCAGCGCAGGAAGGAGCTAAATTTGTAATTGATAGTGATGCTCACACTCCTGAGGATGTGGGTAATCTGCAAAATGGCCTGGATATTGCCATTGAAGCAGGGCTATCCGCTGAGCAGATAATAAACGCAGTCAAATAAATGTATATAAATACGCACAAATCAATGGGATTCTACAATCCAAATATATATGCTTGGGAGGTAATCTGATGAATTTTTTAATAGTTACAGGTTTGTCAGGTGCGGGGAAAAGCCAATCAATAAATTTTCTCGAGGATTTGGGGTATTTTTGCGTTGATAATTTACCGCCTGCTTTGATTGTCAAATTCGCCGAGATGTGCTCCTTAAGCGGTGGAGCTATTGATAAGGTGGCTATTGTCATTGATATAAGGGGAGGACGGTTCTTTGACCAGCTTTTTTCCAATCTTGAAGAGCTTAAAGAATCGGGACATACGTATGATATACTTTTTCTTGAAGCTTCAGATGAAACACTTATTAAAAGGTTCAAATCCAGCAGAAGGAAGCATCCTCTTGCTGCGGACGGACGAATTGTCAAAGGCATAAAAGCTGAAAGAAGAAGGCTTGAGGAAATAAAATCAAAAGCTACTAATATAATAGATACTACCAATATGAGTCCTGCAGAGTTCAAAGAAGAAATTGTGCACCTCTTCGTTGAGGGCGGGAAATCTGAGGGGCTGATAATAAGTGTGTTATCCTTTGGTTTTAAATATGGTATACCTCTAGATTCAGACATGGTGTTTGATGTAAGATTTCTTCCCAATCCCTATTATGTTGAATCCCTAAAAAAATTCAGCGGAGCGGACGAAGGTGTGAAGAACTACGTGATGCAGTGGCCGGCAGCGGTCGAGTTCATGAACAAGTTGACAAACATGGTAGAGTTTCTGATTCCCCACTTTATAAAGGAGGGAAAATCGCAGCTTGTAATTGCCATAGGCTGTACAGGCGGAAGGCATCGTTCCGTAACAATGGCCAATATGCTGAGCCAAAAATTAAAGGAGAATAACCATAGGGTTATAACTGAACACAGGGATATAGAAGAGGAGCAGTACAGATAGAAATATTTTGTGAAACATAATATTTGCGGAACTCGTATTAAATGATGGAGGGGAAATCAGTTGTAGGGGGGTTATACTTGATAAACAATTCTTTAAAGGATCTATTTCACGGGAAGGGAATATTCTCAGGAGGTCCTAAAGTTGTTGCAATAGGCGGCGGTACCGGGCTTTCCGTACTTCTTAGAGGCATAAAGAGGTATACATCCGATATAACTGCAATTGTTACCGTATCAGATGACGGCGGCGGTTCCGGAGCTCTGAGGGAGGACATGGGAATACTACCCCCAGGGGATATAAGAAATTGTATTGTTGCTCTCGCAAACACAGAACCGATAATGGAGCAGCTGATGCAGTACAGGTTTGCTGAAGGGAAGCTCAAGGGGCAGAGCTTTGGGAACCTTTTTATCGCAGCGATGAATGATATATGCGGGAGTTTTGACGGTGCAGTAAAAGAAGTGAGCAATGTACTTGCCGTAACCGGGAAAGTACTGCCTGTTACTCTTGATGATGTAGTGCTGTATGCAGAACTTGAGGATGGGACTGTCATAAGAGGGGAGTCCCAGATACCAATAAAGCAGCAGGCAGCAAACAAAAAAATAAAGAGGGTATTTACAAAGCCGAGCAATTGCAAACCTATGCCTGAGGCATTGAAGGAAATACGGGATGCAGATTTGATAATCCTTGGGCCTGGCAGTTTGTATACAAGTATAATTCCGAATTTGCTTGTAAGAAACATGGTAAAGGCTATCAACAGCTCTGACGCTTTGAAAATATATGTCAGCAATATCATGACACAACAGGGGGAAACCATTGGCTACAGCCTTTCAGAACATTTAAAGGCTATAAATGAGCATACCGACAATCTATCGATTGACTATGCCATTGCCAATACAGGGAGGATTCCGGACTATCTGTTGGAGAAATACAGGACCGAAAATGCCGCACCGGTTGCAATAGATTATGATATAATAAAGGGCATGGGTGTAAAGGTTATAAAAGGTGATTTTATAAGTATTTCCAACGGTTACCTGCGGCACAACTTCAACGAGCTGGCCAAGCAGATTTTCAGGGTTCTGAATGAGGAAAAGCTGCACAAAGATAAAAAAAGATTATTAGATTATTATTATATAAACGGCAAATTGAAAAAAAGCAAAAAGAATAACGGAGGAGAGATATAATTGGACGAGAACGTAAAAAAAGAGGTAGTATCGTGGATAAAGCTTATTGTTTCCGCGTTTGTAATTGCTTTTATATTAAAGACCTATGTTTTCCAGATAGCATTAGTTAACCAGATATCTATGGAGCCTACTCTCCACGAGGGACAACTGCTAATCATAGCAAAGGTGAACTATCTCTTCGGAGATCCCCAGAGGGGGGATATTGTGGTACTGAAGGACCAGACCGAGAATAAATACCTGATAAAGAGAACAATCGGACTTCCGGGAGAAGTCATAGATATAAAGGATTACAAAGTATACATAAATGATAAGGAGTTAAGCCCTGACTATACTGATGCCCCAACTGAGGATAACGGTTTTACAAGGTCGAAGGTGCCTGCAAACAGTTATTTTGTCATGGGTGATAACAGGGAGCACAGCAGGGACAGCCGTTCTGATACGGTGGGCTTTGTAGACAGAAAGAACATTGTGGGCAGAGCAGTATTCAGAATTTGGCCCCTTAATAAAATAGGGATTGTCAGATAAAGAGGTGCGCTTATGACCTTTTCCTCCATTACTAAAAATGAGATAACCAAAGTACCGGTAACAAGCAGGTGCTGTCAGCTTGCAGAGCTGTCGGCACTTCTTAAGATGACTGGAACGATCAGGATACACGGGGTTAACAATTTTGGAATCAGACTTTCAACAGAGAATGCATCTATTGCAAGGATGATTTTTTCTCTTTTAAAATCCTGCTTTGAGATAAACACCAAGGTTGTTGTAAGGAAAAACGAACACCTTAAGAAGAATAACAATTATACTTTATATATTGACTCCGATATGGGTTCCAAGGAAGTCCTGAAAGCTGCAGGCATTCTTCAGGAGGGCGAAAAAGGGATAAAGCTCAACCATAAGCTGCCCCATCACCTGATAAAGAAAGCATGCTGCAAAAAGGCATATATGAGAGGTATCTTTTTGGGTGGGGGATCAATAAGCGACCCCGAAAAGACGTATCATCTTGAGATAGTAACAAATAACGAAGATTTTGCCGAAGATCTAAAGGAGCTTTTGAATTCTTTTGAGCTTGGGGCCAAAGTGGTAATAAGAAAAGGAAACTATGTGGTGTATATAAAGGAAGGTGAACACATAGTAGATTTTCTGAACATAATAGGAGCTCACAATGCTCTGCTCAGTCTTGAAAATGTAAGAATATACAAGGAAATGCGCAACAATGTAAACAGGATAGTAAACTGTGAAACTGCCAATCTTGATAAAACGCTGAATGCAGCTATGAGGCAGATTGAAAATATCAGGTTCATAAAAAATACAATCGGGCTCTTGAAGCTCCCTAAAAGCCTTTCGGAGATTGCGGAGCTGAGACTCAAGTATAAGGAGGCGAGCCTTAAGGAGCTCGGAGAAATGATGAACCCGCCTGTAGGCAAATCCGGAGTAAACCACAGACTTAGAAAGCTTGACCAGATTGCCGAGTCTATAAGAAGCAAGCATAAGGAATAAATATACACAAGCTTTTCCAGTTGTGTTATAATTATATATTAAGAATAAACGCGGTGTTTAGTGGGACAAGCTATCAATCGGGGGGTATAATATGAGAAAGATTCTGGTTGATAAAGTGAAGGAAGGTATGGTCCTTGCAAAGACAATCTATAGCTATGATGGGAATATTCTATTAAATGCCGGTATCGTTTTGAAGAAGTCCTATCTGCAGAAGTTCAAGGAATTGGGAATATGTGAAATTTACGTGGACGATGAAATCAGTCATGACATAGTAGTTGATGATGTTGTATCGGAAGAGACAAGATTCGAAGCCCGTATATCCATAAAAAATGCAATGGATAGCATTCGATACGGAAACTCTTTGGATGTAAAGCCTATCAGGAACAGTGTAGGGAAAATGATTGATGAGCTTATGAACGTTAAGGACACCATGGTTAATTTGCAGGATATAAAAAGCACTGACCAGTACACATTCAGCCACAGTGTTAATGTATGTGTACTGTCATTGATAACAGGAATATCAATGAACTATGATGAGGGGAAGCTCAAGGAACTTGGAATCGGGGCAATGCTGCATGATGTAGGAAAAGTAAGGATACCCACAGAGATACTAAACAAACCGGGCAGCCTTACCGCAGAAGAATTTGAGATTGTAAAAAAACATACGAGCATAGGCTATGAGCTTTTGAAAAAGAGTAAGGAACTCAGTACGTATGCCAGCTATATCGCACTTGCACACCATGAAAGATATGATGGGGAGGGGTATCCCCTAGGGCTTAGGGGTGAAGAGATACATGAGCTTGCAAGAATAGTATCCATAGCTGATGTTTACGATGCCCTGACCTCGGATAGAGTATATAAAAAGAGGATAAATGTAAACGAGGCGGTTGAATACCTTATAGGTATGGGAGATCACCAGTTTGATTACAGTATTGTAAGGAAATTTATTGAGCATATCACTATTTATCCACCAGGTACCTGTGTACTTTTGAATGATGGCGAGAAAGCCATAGTTGTCGACGTGAACAAAAAATATCCCAACCGGCCGATTATAAGGATACTCATAGACAAGGAGGGTATAGCGCCAAAAGATCCGATTGAGATAGACCTTACTAAGAACAATTCATTGATAATAACTGAAATAATTGAGGACATATAGGAATAATATAGACAATAACACTATTGGAGGTGTACTAATGCTTGTTGGAATAGACTTGGGAGGGACAGCCGTCAAAGCCGGTCTTGTAGACAGGAAAGGGAATATACTTGCCCAATCCTCTATAGAAACCGGGGTAGGACGTGACTACAGGCTGATAGTTGCAGATATGGAGAGGCAGATAGAGGATTTGGTACAAGGCTGTGGAAAAGATATAAAGGATATCGAATCCATTGGTATAGGAGCTCCCGGGCTCATGAATTATGACAGCGGTTACGTAATATATTGTACAAACCTCTTTTGGAATAACATTCCTTTAGGAGTAGAGCTTCAGAAATATTTCAAGAAGCCTGTGTACTTGGAAAACGATGCAACTGTGGCCGGACTGGCAGAAAGCCTTTTCGGCTCTACAAAGAATGTTCCCAATTCTGTTTTTTTAACAATTGGAACAGGTATTGGTGCAGGGATTATTATCGACAATAGAATTTACAGCGGTAGCCATTTTGCCGGTTCTGAGATAGGCCACATGATAGTGGGTGAAAACTTCTACACATGCAATTGCGGTAACAACGGATGCCTGGAAACCTTTGCATCGGCTACCGGAATGATAAAATATGTGTGCCATAGGCTTAAAGGAGAGAAGTTGAAGTCATTAATCCCGGAAAAAGCAGGACACAAGATGGAAAACATCAATGCAAAGCTGATATTTGATTCTGCCAGGGAAGGGGATCAATTGGCAGAAGATGCTGTGGACAGGATGATAAAATATCTTTCCATAGGGATAATAAACATAAGTAATATACTTGACCCTGATATAATCGCTATAGGCGGCGGAGTTTCAAAAGCCGGAGACTTCCTCATTGAGCGGTTGAAAGAGGAAACCAGCAAAATGTATTTTACCCCTAATATCAAGTATGGGGATATCGTTCTTGCGCAGCTCGGCAATGAAGCAGGAATAATAGGGGCTGCTTTTCTGGGACAGGATATGAAATAGTTGAAGATAGTGGAAACACTATCTTTTTAGCATATATGGGCAGCTTTAGAGCTTATTACAAAATTTACTGTGAAATTTTTTTATGGAATTCTTAATATATAATCAGTATAATAATTTTGAATAATATAAATATAATAGTACTTTATTAATTGTACATAACTTGTGGTGGAGGCGGAAGTATGAAAAAGCTTACCTTTGACTATTCAAATTCCATGGTCAGGGATCATGAAATAGCCTACTTGACTGAGCAGGTAAAGCTTGCTCACAATATGCTGCATGGCAAAACCGGAGCAGGAAATGATTTTGCCGGCTGGGTAGATTATCCTAATAACTATGACAGGGATGAATTTGAGAGGATATTGAAGGCTGCCCGGAGGATAAGGGAGAACTCAGATGTGCTTCTTGTTATTGGAATAGGAGGTTCCTACCTTGGGGCAAGGGCTGCTGTTGAAATGCTCGGGCATTCCTTCCATAACCTGCTGCCGAAGGATAAAAGAAAAGCCCCGGAAATATATTTCCTAGGAAACAATATAAGCGGAACATATTTTAAGCACCTGATGGATGCAATAGAAGGGAAAAGCGTCAGCGCGTGTGTTATATCAAAATCAGGCACAACTACCGAACCGGCAATAGCTTTCAGGTTTATAAAGTCATACATGGAGAAAAAGTACGGCAGGGATGGGGCGGCTAAAAGGATTTTTGTCATTACGGATGCATCGAGGGGAGCATTGAAAAAGCTTGCAGTATCTGAGGGTTATGAGTCTTTCATAATAGCTGACGATATAGGGGGCAGGTATTCGGTGCTTACACCCGTGGGACTGCTGCCAATAGCAGCAGCTGGAATTGATGTAAACAGTATGCTTGAAGGCGCAAGGGATGCCTGGAATGAATACAATGAGCCTGATATAGGGAAAAACGAATGCTACCAGTACGCAGCTGTGCGTAACGCTTTAGGCAGAAAAGGAAAATCAATGGAAGTGCTGATAAATTATGAGCCGTCACTGCACTATTTCGCAGAGTGGTGGAAGCAGCTTTTTAGTGAAAGTGAAGGCAAGGATGGGAAAGGCATATTCCCCGCTTCCATGGATTTTTCGACCGACCTGCACTCCCTGGGACAGTTCCTGCAGGATGGAACAAGAAATATGTTTGAGACAATACTCAATATTGAAAAGCCCAAACAGGATATTGAAATAATCAATGATGAGGAAAACCTTGACGGTCTTAACTTTGTAAGTGGTAGAACAATGGATTTTGTAAACAAGAAGGCATACCAGGGGACAATGCTTGCACATATGGATGGCGGCGTGCCGATAAACATCCTCAACATACCTGAAGTCAGTGAATATTATTTCGGGAAAACGGTATATTTCCTTGAAAAGGCTTGTGGTATAAGCGGTTACCTGCTTGGGGTAAACCCCTTCGATCAACCGGGGGTTGAGGAATATAAAAAGAACATGTTCGCATTGCTGGGAAAACCGGGGTACGAAAAATTGAGCGAAGAATTAAAAAGCAGGCTTAAAGGTTAAAATGAATCTTGTTGAAGTAAAACCGGTTTTGTAATATCATAGAATATAGAAATTAACTTATTGAAATATGCTAATTTGATAAAACACATATGTTTTCATATGTGTTGTTTTGTATGGGAGAGATTGCAATGAGGAACTTTGCTCATCTACATGTTCATACGGAATACAGCCTTCTTGACGGAGCGGGAAGAGTGGAAGATTTGGTTGCCAAAGCAAAAGAACTGGGTATGGATTCTATTGCAATTACCGACCATGGTGTAATGTATGGAGTTGTAGATTTTTATAAACAAGCCCGGAAATATGGCATTAAACCCATAATAGGGTGTGAGGTTTATGTAGCTGCAAGAACAATGAAGGACAGGGACCCGAAGCTTGACAGCAACCAAAACCACCTGGTGCTTCTGGTAAAGGATGAGGAAGGCTACAGTAACCTGATAAAGCTGGTGTCATTGGGCTTTACGGAGGGTTTCTACTATAAGCCAAGGGTAGATGTCGATGCGCTGAAAAAATATTCAAAGGGGCTCATAGCTTTAAGTGCTTGTATTGCGGGAGAAATACCGATGCATATTCTGAACGGGAACTATGAAGCGGCTAAAAACGCAGCAATAAGGTTCAGGGAGATATTTGGGGAAGGTAACTTTTACCTGGAACTTCAGGATCACGGCATAAAGGAGCAAACACTGGTAAACCAGGAGGTCATAAAGCTGTCGAAGGAGACGGGAATACCTCTTGCAGCTACAAATGATATTCACTATGTGGAAAAAAAGGACGCGGTCGCTCAAGATATACTCCTATGCATACAAACAGGTAAAAGTGTTGAGGATGAAGGCAGAATGAAGTTCCAGGGTGAAGAATTCTACCTGAAATCTCCTGATGAAATGTATGAGCTATTTAAATATGTGCCTGAGGCTTTGGAAAATACAGTTGTAATTGCAGAAAAGTGCAATATGGATTTCACTTTCGGACAGATCCATCTGCCTGCTTTTGAGGTTCCGGAGGGCTTTACTTCGGATACCTACATAAGAAAGCTTTGCTACGACGGCATGGAGAAAAGATACAGCAATATGACGGATGAAATAAAAGAGAGAGCGGAATATGAACTGTCCGTTATTACAAAGATGGGATATTCCGACTACTATCTTATTGTCTGGGATTACGTAAGGTTTGCCAAAGAAAACGGAATTATGGTAGGGCCTGGAAGGGGCTCCGGGGCCGGAAGCCTTGTGGCTTATTGCATCGGCATAACAAATATAGATCCGATAAAATATAATCTCATTTTTGAAAGGTTTTTGAACCCTGAGAGAATCAGTATGCCTGACTTCGACGTAGATTTCTGCTACGAAAGAAGGCAAGAAGTTATTGACTATGTAGTCAGGAAATACGGAAAAGACAGGGTTGCACAGATAGTAACCTTTGGAACAATGGCTGCAAGAGCGGCGATAAGGGATGTAGGGAGAGCCCTCAACATACCCTATGCACAGGTGGATTTAATAGCTAAAAAAATACCCTTTGAGTTGAAAATGACGATTGATAAAGCATTAGAAGTAAATCACGAGCTCAGAAAGCTTTATGAGGAAGATGAAAGTGCTAAGCATCTGATAGATATGTCAAGGGCGGTAGAGGGCATGCCCAGACACTGCTCTACTCATGCTGCGGGGGTCGTGATTTCCAAGAAGGCAGTTACGGATTATGTGCCTTTGCAAACAAATGAGGATGTAATTACAACACAATTTACTATGGGAACCCTGGAAGAGCTGGGACTCTTAAAAATGGACTTCCTGGGGCTCCGAACACTCACGGTTATAAGGGATGCTCTCGAGCTTATCAAGGAAAAGGGTGTAGAAGTACCGGATATGGATAAGCTGGACTATGAGGATGCAAATATATACAACATGATTTCCCAGGGAGAAACGTACGGAGTATTCCAGATGGAAAGCTCGGGCATGACCCAGTTCATGAAGGAATTGAAGCCGAACTGCTTTGAAGATATAATCGCAGGCGTCGCACTTTACAGGCCGGGACCGATGGATCAGATACCGAGGTATGTCAAAAGCAAGCATAACCCGGCTGAAGTGCACTACGTGCATCCGGCACTTGAGCATATTCTGAACGTAACCTACGGCTGCATAATATATCAGGAGCAGGTTATGCAGATCGTGAGGGACCTTGGCGGCTATTCCATGGGCAGGTCGGACCTTGTAAGAAGGGCAATGGGTAAGAAAAAGGCCGATGTAATGGCAAAAGAAAGAGAAAATTTCATTAACGGAATAGTTGACGAGAATGGAAATGTAATAGTGGCAGGTTGCGTAAGGAACGGTATCCCGGCGAATGTTGCTGCTGATATTTTTGACGAGGTTGCAAAGTTTGCAGACTACGGCTTCAACAAGTCCCACGCAGCTGCATATGCAATTGTGGCATACCAGACTGCATGGCTGAAATATTATTATCCTGTGGAGTTTAGTGCAGCGCTTATTACAAGCGTTATGGGAAGCAGCAAAAAGGTCGCTGAATATATACAACACTGTAAGAGCAAGAACATAGAAGTACTGCCGCCTGATATAAATGAAAGCAGCGTAAGCTTTACCGTGAAGGAGAACAAAATTAGATTCGGCCTGGCAGCAGTAAAAAATGTAGGTATTAGTGCCATTCTTTCAATAATAAAGGCTAGAAAGGAAAAAGGCCGGTTTGAAGGCTTGTATGATTTCCTTCAAAAAGTAGATACAAGTGTCATAAACAAGAGGACAGTTGAAAGCCTTATAAAATGCGGGGCTTTTGACGGATTTAAAGTATACAGGAGCAGTATGAACGCGGTATACGAAAAGCTTATGGATAGTATACATGAACAAAAGAAAAGCAATGTTGAGGGGCAGATTTCCATGTTTGACGGGATGGACAGCAGTGAAACGGCAATGGGGGATGTGTACCCGAACATTGAAGAGTATCCGCAAAGAGCCTTGCTGGCGATGGAGAAGGATATGCTGGGGCTTTATATAAGCGGTCATCCATTGGAGGAATACAAGACAGAATTGGAAAACTGCGTATCCATAACTACTACAGAACTAATAAAGGATCCGGATACTGAAGAACAGGGAAGCGGGGAAAACTTCGAAATAGATGGTAAGAAGGCAACAATAGGGGGTATAATAGTATCTGTAAAGCAAAAAACAACAAAGACCAACAACCTTATGGCCTTTGTAGAGCTTGAAGACCTATATGGAGCAATTGAAGTCATCGTGTTCCCCAAAATATATGAAAACTATAAAAACCTTCTGGTTCAGGATGGTATTGTGCTTATTGAGGGTAGAATAAGCCAAAGAGAAGAGGAGGATGCGAAGATCATTTGCGACAGCGTCCGCCCATTAAACAAAAATGCCGGTAGAAAGCTATATGTAAAAATTAATACCAATTCTGAACCTGATATAATTGAAAAAATAAAGAAAGTACTTTTTGAGCATAAAGGGTCCCAGCCGGTTTATGTCGTTGATGAATCAATCAGGGAAAAAGGGAAAAAGCGTGTAATGGTAGCCGACAGCAGCATGTGGGTTGAAATAAGCGACAGCCTGATTGATGATTTAAAATTAATGCTGGGAGCTGATTGTGTGGCGGTAAAGTAATTCACAATGTTTTTAAAGAGGAAAATTGGGAACAATAAATAGCGTATGGCACGAAGTCGGATTGCTGGAAGCAACAGTAAATTTTAACAGTCACGGCTATTTATTTGTAATAATAAACTTGATATTAAAAATTATTTCATTTAAAATAATTTTTATAAATATATATATAATTTATAACATCCAATATCTTTGGTTTACATGAGCATATGGGTGCCAATAAAGGAGGCAGCAGCTATGTGGACAGTTGTATACTTAGCAAAGAATAAGAAAATGGCTGATAAAATTAACAGTCTTATGTCCCGCGAAGGCGTTCTGGTAAAAGTGCAGCCAGTAAGCAAAAACACCGGGGACGAAGATGGTTATTATGAAATATTGGTACTTGAGTCGGAAGCGGAGGAAGCACATAATATTTTATATGAACTCGGGCTATAGGGGTATTTATGAGGAATATCAATGGTTGTAGTTTAATTGATTAGTAAATTCGTGTTTTTATTTAACAGTATCGGGACATTTGACGTCCACCCAGGACAAAAGGAGGGGTTGAAATGAAAAATATTGCAGTTCTTACAAGTGGAGGGGATGCTCCGGGTATGAATGCAGCAATTCGTGCTGTGGTGAGGATGGGAATCCACATGGGTTTGAATGTTTATGGAGTGAAAAAAGGCTATAGGGGACTTATAAATGGTGATTTCGTTAAAATGGATGCATCTTCTGTAGCTGATACTATTCACAGGGGAGGCACTATACTGCAGACTGCAAGAAGTGAAGAGTTCAAGACAGAAGAGGGCTTAAACAAAGCAGTAAATATTGCTAATATTTTTGATATTGAAGGGCTGGTTACAATTGGAGGAGACGGTACCTTCGCGGGGGCCAGCAAGCTTTCGGATAAGGGCATAGCATGCATCGGAATTCCAGGGACAATAGACAACGACCTGGCATACACGGATTTTACCGTTGGTTTTGATACGGCAGTTAATAATGTGCTGGACGCCATAAATAAAATCAGGGATACTTCCACATCCCATGAAAGAGTAAGTATAATTGAGGTTATGGGTAGAAATTCAGGTGATATAGCTCTTTATGCGGGCTTGGCAGGTGGCGCCGAAGCAATTATAGTTCCTGAAATCCCTTTTGATATTGATGATGTCTGCAAATTGCTTGTGGAGAGAAAGAACAGGGGCAAGCTGCACAGCATAATCATTCTGGCTGAAGGCGTGGGAGATGCGAAGCAATTAGAGCAGCAGATACTTGGAAAAGTTGATATAGAAGTAAGAGCTACAATACTTGGATATACCCAAAGAGGAGGAAACGCCTCTGCTTTTGACAGGATACTTGCAAGCAGGCTCGGGGCAAGGGCTGTAGAACTGCTTGCTGAAGGAAAATCAAACAGAGTGGTAGGGATAAAAGACAATAAGATTGTTGATGTGGAGATACATGAAGCTTTAAAAATGAAAAAAGAATTCCGTAAGGAACTCTATGACCTGGCGGCAAATTTGTCAAGCAGCCCGCTATAGCAGCTAAAGCTTTTGTTATTAGCAAAATTCATAATATTTTAAATGAGTTTTAAGGAGGAGAGTTGTTAATGACAACACTAAAAGGAAATTGTTTGGTTGCCCAATCCGGAGGCCCGACCTCGGTTATTAATGCAAGTGCCTGCGGTGTAATCCAGGAGGCATTCAAATCGGGGGAAATAGACCGGGTATATGGTGCGCTGCATGGCGTAGCGGGTATATTGAATGAAGATCTGTTTTCTTTTAATGAAGAATCCCCGGAAGAAATTGAGCTATTGAAGGTGACCCCTGCTTCCGGATTGGGATCATGCAGATATAAGCTGAAATCAATAGAAGCAAGCGAAGGCGATTACAAGAGGATAATTGAAGTATTCAGAGCGCATAATATAAGATATTTCTTTTATATTGGCGGGAACGATTCTATGGATACGGCAAACAAGGTAAGCCAGTATGCACAGAAGGTGGGATATGATCTCAGGTCAATCGGGGTACCGAAAACAATAGACAATGACCTGCCGATAACCGACCATACTCCGGGCTTTGGAAGTGCTGCAAAATTTATTGCTACCTCAATAAAAGAAGTTGGACTTGATGCCCGTGTCTATAATTATCCTACCGTCACAATCTGTGAATTGATGGGACGGAATGCAGGCTGGATAACGGCATCG
This sequence comes from Caulobacteraceae bacterium, assembly GCA_050261415.1. GTDB lineage: Bacteria > Bacillota > Clostridia > Lutisporales > Lutisporaceae > JBLNDG01. Next base: position 54,709 of record JBLNDG010000061.1, read on the forward strand.
TCAGCTTTGGCAAAAGAATTTGAAGATGATGCGCCTCATTTTATATATTTGCCGGAAGTGCCGTTCTCCTTTGAAAAATTCGGAGAGGATGTAAGATCAGCAATTAGGAAATATAATTACGCAGTAGTGGCATTCTCAGAGGGTATAATGAATGAAGAAGGAAGATACATATCTGAAATGGGCGACCCGAATGCGGCTACGGATGCTTTCGGGCACGTGCAATTAGGAGGTGCCAGTGAAATACTGCAGAGTTATGTTTCACAAAATATATGCAAAAAGGTAAGAATAGTGAACTACAGCAGTATTCAGAGATGCGCTGCACACTGGGCTTCACTGACCGATAATGAAGAGTCCTTTATGTGCGGCCAGATGGCTGTAAGGTATGCAGTTGAGGGGCATACCGGCAAAATGGTTGGAATGGTAAGAGGCAAGTCGCCTGAATACACATGTGAAACCCAGCTAATAGATCTTGATGATGTTGCAAACAAGGAAAAGAAGATACCCCTTGAGTGGATAAACGATGATAAGAATTTCGTAAAAAAAGAAGTAATTGACTATATCAGGCCTTTAATTGAGGGAGAAGTGAAAATACGTATGGAAAATGGAATCCCTAGATATGCAAGGCTCCAGAAGAAACTCATTCAAAAGAAGCTTGAAAAGTGGGATGTAAAGTAATATGAGGAAAACAAAAATTGTATGCACAATAGGACCTGCGACTGAAACTGAGGATATGATTGAGCAGCTTGTCAGAGCCGGCATGAATGTAGCAAGGCTTAATTTTTCCCACGGCAGCCATGAAGAGCATAAAAGAAGAATTGACCTTATAAAAAAGGTAAGAGACAGATTGGGAAAGCCTGTTGCAATAATGCTTGATACAAAAGGCCCGGAGGTAAGGCTGGGTTATTTTAAGGAAGGTAAGGCAGAAGTAGAAAAGGGGCAAAGGTTTATCCTGACAATCAGGGACATACAGGGGGACAATACACAGTGCAGCATTTCCTATAAGGAGCTTCCGATGGAGGTGGCTATAGGTGCCAGAATACTTATAGCGGATGGGATTATTGAGCTGAAGGTGCTGGAAAAGCATGATACTGATGTAATGTGTGAAGTATTGAACGGGGGAACATTAGGGGACAGAAAAAATGTCAATATTCCGGGAGCAACGTCCAAGCTACCGGCTATTACAGAGAAGGATATGCAGGACCTCGTATTTGGGATAGACAATGAAGTTGATTATGTTGCTGCATCCTTTATTCGGAAGGCAACTGACGTACTTGAGATCAGAAAGATACTGGAGAAAAACAACGGTAAGCACATACAGATAATATCCAAAATAGAAAACCAGGAGGGCGTAGATAATTGCGAAGAGATTCTCAGAGCTTCAGACGGGCTGATGGTGGCACGCGGAGACCTTGGAGTGGAGATACCCGCTGAGGATATCCCTCTTGTGCAGAAAATGCTCATCCGGAAAGCAAATGATGCTGGAAAGCCTGTTATTACTGCAACTCAAATGCTGGATTCAATGATAAGGAATCCAAGGCCAACCAGAGCGGAAGTTACAGATGTAGCAAACTCAATACTTGATGGCACAGATGCAATTATGCTGTCCGGGGAAACTGCAGCCGGCAAATACCCTGTTGATACGGTAAAAACCATGGCAGCGATAGCTGAAAGAGCGGAAAGCGCTTTGGATTATGGAAAGGGGCTTCACAGCTTTTCCGGAAACCGAATTACGATAGCCAGCGCCATAAGCCATGCTTCCTGTGCTACAGCTTTTGAACTGCAGGCTGCGGCAATTATAACCCCGACACAGTCAGGTTCAACAGCCCGAATGGTATCGAAGTTCAGACCAAAGGCTCCCATCATAGCGGCTACTTCGGATGAAATGGTAATGAGAAGACTATGCCTGAGCTTTGGGGTATATCCGGTTTTGGTACCACCTTCTCAAAACACTGATGAAATAATCGAGTTCTCAGTCAACTCAGCTGTTGCTGCAGAACTGGTCAAGAGCGGAGATCTTGTTGTAATTACTGCTGGTATTCCTGCAGGAGTGGCAGGTACTACAAACCTTATCAAGGTACATATAGTAGGAGAAATACTGGCAAGAGGAATAGGTGTAGGCGATAAGTCTGTGACCGGCAAAGTATGTGTTATGGCAGACCTTGAAAAGGACTACAGCAAGCTTGAGGAAGGGGATATACTGGTAACAGGAGCTACCGATAAAGAAATGGTGCCCCTTATGGAAAAGGCTTCAGCTTTTATTGTGGAAGATGGAGGGCTTACCTCCCATGCTGCAATTGTTGGGATTGTACTTGGGAAGCCGGTAATAGTGGGCGTAAAGGACGCTGTGAACATACTTAGAGATAATCAGATTGTTACGATGGATACAGCCAGAGGCCTGATTTATAACGGTGAGACAAGAGTGCTGTAAATCCATAGATAAAACCAAACCCCGGGTGAACTGCTGCAGTTTGCTTGGGGTTTGGTTTTACTGTCCTATTCTGGTATAATGTATCTGGAGGTAGTATTAGAATGATAAATCAAACAAAGATAAGAACAAGATATTCAGAAACCGATCAGATGGGAATAATATACCATTCAAACTATTTTGTTTATTTTGAAGTCGGGAGAACCAATTATCTCGAGCAGCTCGGGATGACCTATAAAGAGATGGAGCAAATGGGGATTATAATGCCGGTTACAGAAGTTAACTGCAAGTATATCAAATCAGCCTTGTATTATGATGAGCTTACAATAAATACATATATAAAAGAAATGGGTATAGCAAGGATGAAATTCGGCTATCAGGTATATAGAGGGGATGAATTGCTTGCCGAAGGGTTTTCAGAACATGCTTTTGTAGGAAGGGACAATCACAGGCCTCTTAATCTGAAGAAGCATAACAGGGAGTTATATGATAAAATGTGTGAAATTGCAGAACAAGGGAGGGCTTAAAATGAAATATTCGATATTGGGAAAAACAGGACTTAAAGTATCAAGAATAGGTTTTGGAGGTATACCGATACAGCATGTTGACAAGGAAAACTCAAGGAAACTAATTTCAAGAGCTGTAGAACTGGGAATTAATTTAATAGATACCGCCAGGGGATATACCGGAAGCGAGAGCCTTATCGGATATGGACTTGAGGGCTTGAGGGATAAGGTGCATTTAGCCACAAAGTCAATGGCCAGAGAAAAAGCTGCGATGAGGAAGGATATAGAGCTTTCTTTGAAGCTGCTCGAGACTGATTATATTGATTTGTACCAGCTCCATAATGTAGGAACACTTCAGGATTTGGATAAGGTAACAACTCCGGGAGGAGCACTGGAGGCACTGATTGAATGCAGGAACGCCGGAATTATTAAGCATATCGGTATTACAAGCCACAGCCTTGATGTAATTGAAAAGGCTTTGAATAATGATATATTTGAGACCATACAATATCCCTATAATGCAGTGGAGATTCAAGCCCAGGAGGTTTTTAGAAAAGCCCGCGGAATGAATCTGGGAGTAATAGCAATGAAGCCTTTAGGCGGTGGTGCGCTTAGAAATGCCAAAGCAGCTCTGAAATTCATATTGCATAATCCGGATATAAGTAGTGCAATACCCGGGATGGACAGCATAGAACAAGTGGAGGAGAACGTAAGCACAGTAGATGAAATGCCGCTGCTGGAGGAAGAAAGACTTGCGCTTATGAAGGAAGCCACGGAGCTTGGAGAACGCTTCTGCAGGAGGTGCGGTTATTGCCAGCCGTGTCCCCAGGGTATTAACATCCCGATGATATTTATACTTGAAAGCTATTACACGAGATATGATCTTAAGGACTGGGCCGTCGAGAGGTACAAGGCACTCTCGTCAAAAGCGGATGCCTGTGCAAAATGCGGTATTTGCGAGTCAAAATGCCCATACAAGCTGCCGATAAGGGACATGCTGGACTCAGTAAAAAATATACTGGGATAATCTGATAATATGTATTCCGTTTGGGATTATAATAATACAAGAATGGATACAACATATATATGTATAGAATAGCAAAAATTAGTTAATAATACAGAAAAAACAAGGTAACTGATTCATTTTTTGCACCTTAGAAGGGGTGCATTTTTTTTACACAATTGCTATAAATAGATGAAAAGTTTATAATTAAACATAGATTGTAAGTCATTTGTCAAATTTTATAGTTGTAAAAACAAATAATATGAAAGGTGTTGAAATATATGAAGGATGATAGGATTAGCAAACTTGCGGATGTACTTGTGGAACATTCTTTGAGTATAAAGGAAGGGGATAATGTAGTTATCCGTTCCGGTTATCAGGCCAAACCGCTTATTGACGAATTCTACAAGAAGGCTGTATTAAAGGGAGCTAATGTATTTACCCATATACTAATTGATAACCAGAAAAAATTCCTGATGGAAAATGCAAACGCAAAACAGCTTGAAAAGGTAAGCATGTTTTACGAGGATCTGTACGAAAAGGCTGATGCATTCCTTACAATAGAAGCTCCTGAAAATGTAAAGTACCTGTCAAACGTGCTTCCCAGAAAAAATATGGAGTATAATAGAGCGCAAGCTCCTGCAATTCATAAAATAACAAATAAAAGATGGGTTATGACGAACTATCCTGTTGAAGCTTTTGCGCAGCAAGCAGATATGTCCCTTGAGGAGTATGAGGATTTCCTGTTTGATGCGGTATTGATTGATTATAATAAGCTTGATGAAGAAATGAGCAAGGTCAAAGAAGCATTTGACAATGCTGATACTGTAAGAATTGTCGGCCGTGATACGGATCTGACCTTCAGTATTAAAGGCCGCAATGGAATAAAATGCAGCGGACAAAACAATGTTCCTGATGGGGAAGTGTACTATGCACCTGTTACCAATTCAGCCAATGGTCACATATATTATGAGTTCCCCGCAATAAGATATGGCAGCCAGGTTGATGGGGTAAGGCTAGAGTTCAAGGATGGCAAGGTCGTGAGTGCGAAAGCTGATAGAAATGCGGATTTCCTTAACCAAATGCTTGATACCGATAGAGGTGCCAGGTATATAGGCGAATTCGGCATAGGACTTAACTATGGCATAAAGAAGTTTATAAAGAACATTTTATTTGATGAAAAGATAGGAGGAACTATACACCTTGCTGTAGGCAACTCCTATGAACTCTCCGGCGGAGATAACAAATCGGATATACATTGGGATATGATAAAGGAACTAAGAGATTGCGGCGAAATATATACTGACGGAAAGCTCATCCAGAAAAACGGAGTTTACTTGTTCGATTAAGTATAAGGTGGGAGGAAAGATTCTCCCACCTTTTGTTTTTTATTATTATATGAAATGAACCAATAAAGAAATTCGTGCAATTCATATAAAAAATAACACCATTCAACAAAAAACACCAAAAAATGTAAAATACATGTTATAATATGTTTAAAAGTGAAGTAATGGCGGTGAAGCTGTTGAAACTGTCAGAAGATAACATATTAGTAATGCCGGAAAACGAACAAATCAAGAAAGCCATACTGGATAAATATAATTCAATAGTTGAATTTTCATATGATATAAAGCTAAAACATAGTACAGTGAACAAATATTTAAATTCTAAAAGCGGAGGCTCAATTGTCTTTAAGAAGCAACTGTCGAATATATTGGGTAAGAATTACGACGAAATAGTACTTACAGACCAGCAGCAAATAGATAGGATGGTAGAACATATAACCGAAAATATAAAAGAATATAATCTGGGAAGTGATCTTGCGGTTCTTGAGAAGCTGAAGAACCTTTGTATAAAAAATAGAATGACTATTAACATGGCTAAGATGTACAGGAATATTGGAATGTACCATTTTTATCGGAATAATTCCTCTATAGCTATAAGCACATTGCAATTTGCCATTGACTTATTAAAAAAAGATAATTGCACCAACCTCCTGATTGCATACTATTCAGACATTAGCCTGATACATTTTTATAATCGTGAGTACCTGTATGCCAGAATGTATAATGAGGAGATAGAAGGGCAGCTGCCTAGGGCTCATAGTTTGGAAAAAAGAGTCTTATATTTGCACTATTATAGGTATGGGGTATTACTTAGTAATATGCAGGAATACGAGCTTTCGAAAGAAAAGTTGGAAAAATCTTTAGAATATGCAGTAACCGAAAGAGATATTTGCCTGACGACTATGAATATAGGACTTTTACATAAAAGGCAGAGGGATTTAAAGACTGCTCTCAAGTATTACAGCAAAGCCCTGTGCTTAACCGGAGACGATGACTTGAGCAGCAAAGGAACAATATATAATAATATTGCAGAAGTATATAAAATGCTTGGACAGTACCAGAAAGCTCTGGATTATATAAATAAAGCCTTTGAATGCACTAGCAATAATGATTTGTCACGTGTGTTCATCTACTTTAATACATACACTGAAATAAAAATTTTAATGGGGGAAAGTGAAAGCGTTCTCGATGAGTTTTTAAAGCTTCTTTCTAAGGTAGAGGATTTTCTGTTATACAAAAGTCTGATTATTGAAGGTATCAACAACATGATAATAATAGCAATCGAGAACAAAGCCATACTGGAAAAACTTGAAAATACGATAATCGGACTCATTGAGAATAATGAAGGAGATAACGAGGAATATATTAAAGAACTTAAGGTATGCCTTGGAAATATACGACTTTGTTTGAGCGAACTATAATCTTATTTTGAAAGGTGGTGTCTTATATGAAGAAAGCGATAATCAGCTTTATACTTGCAGCAACACTTATAATGTCAACAGCCATAACAGTATTTGCAGTAGATGATGTAGGACCACAAGTTATAAAAAAAGATTCAACGATTGTAGCACCAATGAGAGTCGACGATGTAGGACCACAATAGAAGCAACATACAGAAATAAAGCAGGGGAGTGTAACAGCTCTCCTGCTTTATTTCTGTATATTTTATATATACATAAGTGAAAATATATGTAAAAAAGTATTGGAGAGTGTTGCTGTGGAAAAGAATCGCCTGTTGGACATTGTGATCTCCGATGAAGAAGAAAGGGAAGAGCAAATACATGAATTGATAAAAGGGAAGCAGTCATTGAATATAAATACGGAGTTATCAAAGCAATTGACACTGGGACAACGTATGTCGGACAAAATCGCAACCTTTACCGGCAGTTGGCCTTTCCTTGGTATTTTCAGCATTATTATAGCTGTTTGGGCGGTAGTGAATACGGAAATAATATTGCATAAACCCTTTGATCCGTATCCATATGTGTTTTTGAACCTTATACTGGCCTGCATATCCTCGATACAAGCTCCGATAATCATGATGAGCCAGAACAGGGAATCACAGAAAGACAGGCTGCGTTCGGAAAACGATTATTTGATTAATTTAAAGTCTGAAATTCTGCTGGAAGACCTTCATATGAAGATTGACGATATTATAAAAGAACAAAACCTGTTGAAAAAAGAGCTTAGAGATATTAAGATGGAAATGGAAAAGAGTAGTATGAAGATGGGGTGTGAGCATAATGGAAAAGACGGTGCCGGTAGAGAAAAACCGGGATTATATAGTTGATATCACTGGGCTTACCAGTGAGGGCTCTGGGGTAGCAAGAATAGAAGGTTTTACGGTATTCATTGAAGGAGCTCTTCCTGAGGAGCGGGCAGAAATAAAAATAGTAAAGGTGCTGAAAAACTACGCATTCGGGAAGCTAATAAAAATATTGAAGCCTTCGCCGGGCAGGGTTGAGCCATCCTGTGGAGTAGTGAAAAGATGCGGGGGCTGCCAGCTGCAGCACATGAGTTATGAAGCACAGCTGCAATACAAGACCCTTCAGGTAAAGGATGCAATTGAACGTCTGGGAGGGCTTAAAGGGGTTACGGTTCATGAGACAATAGGCATGGACAATCCATGGCGATACAGGAACAAGGCACAGTTTCCTGTAGGAATGGACGGGGACGTCATGATAGGCTTCTATGCAAACAGAAGCCACGAAATCATTAATACTCCTCAATGTTCGATTCAGGACAAAATCAATGATAAAGCAACACAAATAGTCAGGGAATTCATAAAAAAGTATGGTATAAGCGTGTATGACGAAAACACAGGTAGGGGACTTATAAGGCACGTGGTTACTCGAAAGGGCTTCAGAACAGGGGAAGTGATGGTTTGCATAGTGATAAACGGTGATTCGCTTCCTTGCGATAAAGTCTTGGTAGAGCAGCTCAAAGGCAGTGTTGACAATCTGAAAAGCGTAGTATTGAATGTTAACAAAAAGAATACCAACATAATTCTGGGTGACAGAAACATTGTGATATTCGGCGAAGAAGCAATATATGACTACATAGGTGAGTTTAAATTCAGGATTTCACCGCTTTCATTCTTTCAGGTCAATCCTGTACAGACGGAGGTTCTATACAGCAAGGCACTGGAGTATGCAGACCTGAAGGGCGATGAGACAGTATTTGATGCATATTGTGGAATTGGTACCATTTCACTTTTCCTAAGCAAAAAAGCAAGAAAGGTCTATGGAGTTGAGATAGTATCGCAGGCAATTGACAACGCAAAAGAGAATGCCAGATTGAACGGTATAAGGAATGCATCCTTTATAGTGGGGGAATCAGAGACTATAATACCTGAAATGTATGACAGGGGAATCAAGGCCGATGTAATAGTAGTGGATCCTCCCAGGAAAGGCTGTGATGAAAAGCTCCTTGAGGTAATTGCACAGATGAGCCCTGAAAGAGTAGTCTATGTCTCGTGCAATCCGGCAACCTTAGCCAGGGATTTGAAATATCTTTCCGAGAGGGGATACCGGGTTAAGGAGATTCAACCCGTTGATATGTTTCCCCAGACGAGCCATGTTGAGAGTATAGTTCTGATGACGAATTGTGGTTTGAGGGGCAAATAAGGCAGGTCAACCACTATATGTAGTGGTTTTGGAGCCAAAAATGAGCAAAAATCGGGCTGGAAAAGTGCATTTTTTGGCCCGATTTTTTAGGGTATTTTATAGATGACATTGGGTGGTCGGAGGGATGTATCCTTTAAAATTACAATTTCATACAAAAAAGCAAAGGCATCAGGATAGTAAATATTGTTGCCTTTGTTTCTATAAACAGGCCAAAAACCAAAGTGTCTTTTTGGTACCGAGTAATAAAAATGGGGCTACGTTTTTCTGAGAATGAAAAGCATTGCTCTTTTTATTTTCCAAAAAGCACTTTAAAAGAGTGGCGCTCTTTTCCTTTATCCAAAATACAGCTATATATCATTTTGTAAAAAATAAAAAATAAAAAGCAAGCCATAAAAGAAAGTAGCCTGCTTTATCTTGACAATGGAAAGTAATAGTTGTATAATATCTAATTATGAAAAAACATATAACTATACAAGTATATCATAGCACATTTAACTTACGTTGTCAATACTATTTTTTCAAAAAGGAGGTTTATTTTTATGGCCTTTGAATTGTCCTTGTTTGGTGGCGCTTTGGTAGAAAAGCAAGCTGTCAATGAAGTAATGAAATGCAATGACCTGACTGTGAAATTTGGTCTTGTTCTGACAGAAACGCAGGCTCTCGCATTGGTTGAAACCCGCTCTTTTGCGTTAAAGGAAAATGGCCGCATTGAATTTGGCGGTGGTGTGATTGACAAGATTATAAACAAATTTTGCGACTCACCCTATCTTTCCATGCACAACTATGAAGAAACCTTGCATGAGCTTTTAGAAACATTTTATTATTACAAGAACGAAACACTTGATCTGATGAGCGATGACGACTTGGTCAAGTATATGAAAAATGCTTTTGATGGCATCTGCCAAGGTTCTCTCGAACTGCTATCGGGGCGGGAACTATATAAACTTGCCCGAAACTTGCGATATGGTTATACTCCGGATTATTCAGACGATGCTATCGAATTGGATGAGGACGAGGAGGATGAAGATGGGGAATATTGAAAAGATCAGCAAAGTCAAAGGGGAAACATTAAGTAGCGAACACTATTTCCAATCCTTACTTGAGCAGGCATATATGTCGGGGATGTTGTCAGATATACAGCTTGAAAAAATACAATTTGACTGCCTCTCACTTTTGGCAAAGCAAACTGAGAGGTATAACAACGGGGACAGCAGCTCGATCCGAGTAGAAGCAGCACAGAATCTTCTGGCCTCCATTATGTTCACCATCGGTGTGTGGTTAAAGACTTATCATAACCCCGATGAAGCGGTGGCAACTGTGCAAAAAGATGGCATGTACGCTCTATATCAAAACGGGCGTGAGCGTATCGACCGTCTGATAAAGTCAACAAAAATACTTCACTCTTCAATTGTCGGTAATTTGGTGCAAACCGAAAATGTGTTTTACCGCTCCACAATTGTGGACGGCATAAAAGGTTTTTTTAAGCTATATTACCCCGAATTTGCCGCACAGGAAATTCATATCACTGCAGATTATCCTGTTCATCATCCGATGGAAAGGTTGCTGGGGATTGAGTTTATTCAGAAGTATTTAGAGTGCATCTATTATGAAAATCTATTTTGCGCTCAATTCTCTGCGGAGGATGTGCATCATCTGCTTTGCGGATACGATGAACATTATGAACAGCTACTCTTTAATATTTATGAGCCGGTGCTGTCTGCGGCAATCGGATGCATCCTTTCCAGCAGGGATGTCCACAGACTGGAGATGGCACCTTCCTCCATAAAAATTCTGAGTGATTTGTTTTGCGGAAAAACAAGAACCGAAATCTTGAAAATTCTCATGGAAGCCGTAGGTCAACTGAGCGAGCTGATGGATCTGACCGAGCCCTTAAAACGGTATCTAAGCGGCAGCCTACCTCAGATTGCAGCGGCAATAGAAAACGCAGTCCTGCTGCAAACATTGGATCGTGTGTTCATCCTCCCCAAATATCCGGAAAACAACCCGAAACTCATCGTTTCCTTTGGAGAGAAGATGGACGATGAAAAATATCGCAAGGTCTTAGAAGAAATTATGCAATGCCGCTATCTGGCAGACAAGAAAGCCCTGATCAAAAGTGAAATACACTCCCTTGCCGATTTAGAGGATATTTTACTGGATGCAGAACTTTACAAAGAAGAAACTCTCGATATTCTTAGCGAGTTAAGCCCTGCTGAAATTGCAGCGCTGGTCAAAAAACATCCGCTGCCCTCTGCATTAGATCGATATGGGCTAAGGGAAAGCCAAATTACACTATGCGAGTGTTTACAAAAGTACCTTGCTGCGCTTCCGGCGAAGCAGCAGGATTTGATGAAGCAGGCAGTAGCTATGCTGGATAGTACAGAGGTATAGCATGAATATTTAAGTGTTTTTGAAAAAGCGGTTTTATACATTGAGAATCATATCAGTGAAAACATTACCGTAAATGATGTTGCATAAGAAACCGGTTATTCCTACTACTACCTGACTCACCTGTTCCAGTCTGTATTTGGAGAAAATGTAGGAAACTATATTAAAAACGACGTTTGTCGAATGCTGCAAACCAATTGACTTTTTGATGAGTGTTCTTTCAAAATGCGAGTTTATAAATCTGAATAATATTCTTCGTTCTGACATTTTGAATCCCTCCCTTTTTTATTATAGAGGCATCCTTGTGGTCATGGGAAACGGTGAACATTACTTTTATACAGAAGAGTAGTTGCGCATTTTTTCAGACGATGGCTAAAAGATTATGTCAGCATCAAATAAAAGCATTCGGTTTATGAAATGAAAAGCGGATATCTAAAGGTATTAAGATTATTGGTCTTGATGCCTTTGATTATATAAACCAAAAACAACTTAATAAACTGCCATCAGGCATTTAACTAAGAGGCTGTGTTCTTCGTTATAAAAGCATAGCCTCTTTTTTTATTGCCCAATGCAGTGCAAAAAGAATGGAGGAAAACAAAATGGCAAATGAAACAATGCGTATCTTTTTTTCCTCTGAAGATCATCACCTACCCCAAAGGCGAATATGGATTGGAGGACAATCCGGTCGAGATTACACCCGCGGAGGCTGTGGCTTATGAGGATGCAATCCTCGCCGCCATCGCCAAGGAGAATCGTTTCTTTGAAAACGACCGAGGGCTTGCCGAATACATTCACGGCGAAGCTCTCAATAAAAAGGTGTATAGCCTGTACCCGTCAGTGGAGATCGTCGACGGCGAGCTGTGGGGAGTCATGACCGCCGGGCTGAAGGAGTGCCTCTCAGGAGAGGAAACCTCTGAGCTTCTTGACTTTGTGACTGGATAAAACAGTGATGGCTGGGGCGAAGTGTTCGAACAGCGTCCGATCAGAACGTCGGACGGCGAAATCTACGTCAGCTTCTGGAACGATGAAAATTACTCTGTCAAGTTGGAAAAGAAGATGAAAAACAGCTCTCCTGATTTCGGATACGGGGGGCAGGTGATGGGATGAATGAAAAAGTGAACGGACAAATAGCGCTCTTTTGTTTCTTATGAAGCTGAAGGACGCTTTTTTGTCACGGCAGATTGCTGTGAGCCATACAACTAAATAAAAGAACGAGAAGGCGCTGTCTTGCGAAAAAGGCGTGCCTTTTTTGTTTTTCCGAGAAAGGAGCCTAAGCCATGAAGCATGATGTAACACCGGAAGAAAAAACAGGCGCCGGAGAAACCGGTCCTCCCGCAAAGTATTCCCTACCCCTACCCAAAGATCTCGACCGTTGTATAGGCTGTCCCTACCCCGGCGTCGGCTTTATCTGCTGGAGTCCTGACGGCTCCTGCATGAGGACCGACGTTGAGAGATTCAGCCGCAGGAGCAAAGGCAGGTGATGAAAATGAACAGCATCATCAGCTGGGTGGGCGGCAAAAAGGCTCTGCGGGATTTGATCTACCAGCGGATGCCGAAGGAATTCGGACGGTACATTGAGGTCTTTGGCGGCGGAGGCTGGGTGCTGTTCGGACGGCCTCCGGACGCCGCTATGGAGGTCTACAACGATTTCAATTCAGACCTGGCAAATCTGTTCCGCTGTGTCCGCGACAGGCCCTTCGCCCTGCTCAAGGAACTGAACTTCCTTCCGCTGAACGGACGGGACGAATTCAATGTCCTGAAAAAGTATTTGGAGAAGGAGGAATTCACCAACGAGTACCTTCGGGAGGAACTGGAGATCGCCGAGCGGTACCTTACCCCCTTGCAGCTTGAAGAAATCAAGCCGATCCTTCTGGAAAACGCGCAGATGAACGATGTGAAGCGAGCCGCCGCATTTTACAGGCTCATCCGCTTAAGCTACGGAAGCGGCTGCACCAGCTACGGCTGCCAGCCCTTCGACATCCGGAAAACCTTTCACCTTCTCTGGCAGGGCAGCCGGAGGCTCAAGGACACGGTCATTGAGAACAAGGACTTTGAAGAACTGATCAGGCAGTACGACCGTGAAAATGCCTTCATCTACTGCGACCCGCCATATTATCAGACGGAAGGGCACTACGCTGTGGAATTTAAGAAAGACGATCACTACCGTCTGCGGGATACCCTGTCGCAGTGCCGGGGCAAATGGCTGGTCAGTTACAACGACTGCGCCTTTATTAGAGAACTATACAAAGATTTTAACATTGAAGCGGTCAGCCGGATCAACAACCTCGCCCAGCGTTATGACAATGGCTGCGAATACACCGAAGTCCTGATCTCCAACTACGACACCGGCGAACGGCTGAGGGACATGCCGACCCAGCTGGGACTGTTCGACCTCGCCGGTTTTTGCGGCATGGAACAATAAATCTAATTTTGAATGGGAGGTTTACTTTATGAAACTGATTGAATTGCGTACATCCGTGGACAAACAAGGCTGTATCGTCCTGCCGAAGGAGCCGCTTGGTAATGCGGGACTGAAGCCCGGCGACGAGGTGCGCGTCACGCTCGTTGTGGGGCAGGAGGAAACGGAAAGCCTATGCCCACAGCTTGTCGTCACGCCCCAGGGTGTGGGGGTTGCGGTGCGGCTGTCCGGCCGTCGGAAGGCCGCTGAGGAAGGAGAGCTGACTCTACCCAATGATCTGCTGGAAGCGGCAGAGATTCCGGTGGGCAGCGATCTGGAGATTGTCTGCACAGCCGGAGCCATTGTCATTATGGAATCGGATGTTCTGGACAACCTGCCGGACGAGCTCCGCGAGCTGTTCGGCGAGCTTGGCATCGACCCCGGCACAGTCCGGGAGGTTATGAAAAAGGAGGGATATTTTGTATGAAAGCAAAACCCATTTACAAAATCGTCGACGGAAAGGGCCGCGTCCTGATTCCCAAGGAGCTCCGCGCAGCCTCCGGCATGGATTACGGAGATATTGTGAAGCTGAGTATCCATCAGGGCGTCGTTACCGCGAAGAAGGTGGATCTCATTGAGGTAGGCGACCAGTCGCCGGAGGCGGTGGAAGCCTTTGTCCATGCCGCCATCCGCGAGATGCCGGAGGATACGCAAATCACACTTGCCGCGAGACTGCTCGAACTCATTGAGCGGAGAAAGGGGCTGTGCCATGAGTGAAAAAGCGTTGTTTGATCAGGAGGACTGCCTGCAGACCGGATATGGCATGTCCATCGAAGGAAAGGTTATTGTCCTTCATCCGTCCTCATTACCTGAAGGCTTCAGGCAGGCAAAGCACCAGCTGTACTTCTGCACCGGAGGCAACGGCAGCAATCCCAATCCTGTCGGACATGCTGTCTTCACGGTCTCCCTGGCGGAGGGAGAAAAAATCCGCTGGAACAGGAGCGACGTCCTCGGCATCCTGAAGCCCGAACTCCTTCCCGAATATGCCCGGCTGCAGCTTTCGCAAATCCGTCCGAGCGGAGCGCTGGACTTGAAATACCATGAGCCGCAGTACAGCGGCTATTGTTTTCTGCCGGACGGACGCTACACATCCGGCGTAAGTTTATGCAGTGCCAAGGAAGTACAGGACTACATCGAGATGCAGAGGAACTACCAGCACCGGGTGATGATCTGCGACCGTGACGACTTCTGTGTATTTGAGATGATCGCGGGACAGATCGTCCATCCGTCGCCGGAAACCGTGGAAGCCTTCCTTAAAGAACAGCGGGAGCAGGGCGGCATGGAGCTGAAGCTATGAAAACAATAAGGACTTGAGGCCGGAGTCAGATTGATGATTCCGGCCTTGCCATTGCCAAAATCAAATAGAAAGGACTGAAACCCATGAAACAAAAAGGAATACGCATCGGCATTATTGCCCTTGTTCTCCTTCTTCTGGTGTGCGGCGTAATATATACGGCGTACCGCCTTCACCCGGAAGCCTTCATCCGGCAGGATGAAATCATCACCCGCGGTGAGTTTGCCGCCATTCTGGTCCGGGATATACCGCTGGATACCGCAAACGCGGAGAAAGACCCGCCCAGCTTTCCCGACATCGACGGCCACTGGTCGGAGAAAAACATTGAGGCGCTCATCGACGCCGGCATCCTTGACCCTGCCGATTATCCGGACGGCTTCCATCCGGACGACCCTATTACCCGCGCTGAGATCATCAAAATGCTTGTGCGGATCAGCGGAAAGGATGAGGAAGTGAAAAACACCCAGGGACACAGCGGCTATGAGGATCAGGACGCCATTAAGGATGAGGACAAGGGATATCTCATTGTCGGCCGCGAGGACGGCATCATTGGGGATACGGAGGACAATAAAATCCATCCCAATGACCCGGTGACCAAGGGAGAAGCCGATGATCTGATCGACAAGGTCATACCGGAAAACCCAACGCCGCCTCCGGCCACAGTGACTCCAACGCCTTCTTCACAGACTCCGGACACTCCGGACCCGGAGCAGCAGACTCCCGAGCCAACGATTCCGGATGAGGATCAGCCGACTCCTGCTCCGACACCGGAGAATCCGGGCAACGATTCAGGGGGAAGCTCAGGAGGTTCCAGCGGCGGTTCGGGAGGCGGCTCGCATCATTATCCGGACGCACAGGTGCGTTTTGAGCTTCCCGCCACCGCCCATACCGACACGGAAATCAAAGTGATGCCCGTGTGGAAATACATGAGCAGCTTCTCGTGGTCGCTGACCAAAACCGCCGTGGATGGCTCCCAGCAGCCCGTGGAACTGAAGGATGCCGTCAGCGGCACCCTCGGCTTGGAGGGCGGCGTCATCAGGTTTAATCAGGATGGGCAATATACCTTGACTGCCACGGCAAAGAACGCCAGAAGAAAAGAAACCGTGCTGTCCAAACAGATCACGGTCTACCCGGTTATCGATCTGAGCTTTGACCTTCCTGAAACGACCCATACGGACAAATCGGTTACTCTTACCTTCCCTCCGGAAAAGCTCTATGGACACGATATTGTGTGGACAGCAGCAAAGGACGGTAAATCCATTCAGCCTGCCGACATCCTGGACGGCGAACTTGGAAGTGGAGGCGTCACCTTTGTGTTCAAAGCTAAGGGTGAATATATGCTGACCGCTGCCATTACGGATGAAACCGGACGCGTATTTACCCACAGCGAAAGTACCGTTGTCTATCCGGTGGCGGGTATAGCGATTGAACTGCCTGCCGCCTCGCACACAGACACCACGCTCGATGTTGCCGCCGTGCTGACTGAAGCAGATGGCCTGACCGTGAACTGGAGCCTTACCAAAAACGGTGAGGCGGCTGTCCTTGCAGATGAAGTCGAGGGCTCCCTGACCAATGACGGCGGGAAAATTCGCTTCAAGGACAAGGGTGTGTACATGCTCACCGGATCGATCGCCGATGAAACCGGCAGAACCTTTGAAGCCTCCCAGACCATCACCATCTACCCGGTGGGCTCCATTGGCTTTTATGTGCCGGAAATCACCCACACAGACACCGCCGTCCGCGTGGAGAGCCGCTTCGAAAACCTTGGCGGCGCCACAATCCAATGGTCGCTGACCAAAGATGGAGAGGCTGTCACCCTTGCCGATGCGGTCCAGGGGGAATTAGCCAACGAGGGCGGTACCATCCGCTTCAAGGAAAAAGGCGAATATGTTCTGAAAGCAGCCTTTACAGATCCCGCCGGCAGAACCTACAGCTACACCGCGCCGGTTAAGGTATATCCCGTTCCGGGCATTTCGTATGCCCTGCCGGAAACCGCCCACACCGACACCATTGTCAGCGTGATTCCGGAAACCTTGGAATTAGGCGGCCTGAAAGTTGAGTGGCTGTTGGAGAACGGATTCGGATTCCAGGATTTTGGGACTTATGTCGATGGAACTCTGAATAACAGCGGCGGTTCCATCCGCTTCAAGCACGCCGGCACCTATGAGCTGATCGCCCGAATCACCGATGAAACCGGGCGGGTATTCCTGTTTGAAAACGGCGGCAGGATCGAAGTCCTGCCGGTGCTGAACATTTCCTTCGAGCTTCCCGAATCGACCCACACTGACCGCACTGTTGATCTCCGGACCCGCGGCAACAACAACATGCTGCCGGTGGAATGGACGCTCACCAAAGACGGAGAGCCTATGGATATTTCCGATGCTTTGGAGGGAACGCTGAACGCCTACGGCGGAAAAATACGGTTTAAAGAAGTCGGGGACTATACCTTGACCGCCTCCATGACGGACGCACTGGGCAGGGTGTTCTCCTACAGCGCATCCACTACGGTCTATCCGATCCCGTCGATTTCTCTCAGCACGCCGCAGGTCTGGTATGCCGGTGAAGCCGGTGGAACCAGCGTCAGCGGCACGGGTCTGGACAACCTCACCGCGGACTGGACGGTCATCAAGGATGACGGCGGAGCCGAACCGTATTCATATTATGCAATCGGCACGCTCACAAAAGAGGGCGGCAGTCTGACCTTCCTGCTGAAGGGACAGTATGAGCTGACCCTGACCATGACGGATCGTACTGGCCGCACCTTCACCCGAAGCAGTATCTTCACAGTTTACCCCATTCCTCAGATGACTCTCGGAATGCAGACACTCAGCTACAGCGGCGAACCGATTGCGGTCACCGTGTCCGGCACAGAGCTGGATGGAATGGACATCGACTGGCTCCTTTCCGCGGATGGCGGCGTAGCCCGGCCATATACTCAATACGCCACCGGTTCGGTCGGTACCAGCGGCGGCACCTTAAGGATCAGTACGGATAAGACCATTCCGGTGAAGCTGATTGCGGAAGCGACGGATATAAACGGCAGGAAATTCACCTTCACTTCCAATACCGGAACCGTCAAGCCGATTGCGAGCTTCCCGTTTACCGTTCCGTCCTTCGTTCACATCGGCACCGGCTTTAGCGTGTCCTTACCGGCTGTGTCCGGACTGGAGGGCAGAAATCTCACCTGGAAGCTCACGCAAAACGGCAACGCGGCAGCTTACTCCGGAAGCCTCTCAAACAGCGGCGGCAGCATTGCCATCAATGCGACCGGAAGCTATGTCCTGACCGCCAGCACGACCGACAGCGCGGGCAGGACATTCAGCTACTCCCAGAACGTCACCGTCACCAACAACGCGCCGAACAAGCCCACCGGAAGCGCGTCGGTAACCCGAAACGCGAAGGACGGCAGGCTGCTGGTTAACCTCTCAGTCTATGCCGCCGATCCGGACAGCGACGCCGTAAACCTTGAATATTCCGGCAACACGGCAGACAGCTGCTATGCCGTAGGCACCCATACCGTGAAGGTTCGGGCAAAGGACGCGTGGGGGCTGTATTCCGACTGGACGGATATCACTTTTACGGTTGCAAACTCAGCGCCTACAACGCCGGTGATCACCCGAACCCCGGACGGCAACTGCGTAGCGCCCGGCACGGCGATTACCATCACCGCCTCTAGCACCGATCCGGACGGCGACGCCATCTCTTATGTATGGGAAGGCCGTCCTGCGCAGACCAGTACCGCCTATCCTTTAGGTAAAAACGTGGTTCGCGTCAAAGCGGTGGACTCCACCGGGGCGGAATCACCCTGGGCGGCTATTGTGTTTTTTGTCGCCGACCCCAACAGGGGCGGCGGTATGACGCTGACCGGACCGGAGTCCGTCATTCTGGAGCAGGGCATCGAAGGGGCGACCATTACCAATTACACCTTTACGGTGCCTCCCGTTTCCGGACACAGCGGTCAGGATTTTGGACGTGTCCGCGGGTACAACGTGCTGACCGGGCAGTGGGATCAGCTGGATTACGGCACGACCACCAACGGCATCACCTTCAGCCGCTCTCTGCCGCCGGGACTCTACAGACAGCTGGAGTTTTACTACTACACAAATCACGACTGCATGTACAACAAGAGCAACATCACTTACTCCGTCACCTTCTATTTTCAATAACCCTTTGTAAAAGCACGGCAGTTCCGACGGGAAAGGAGGAAGCCTCATGAACGGCATCCAGATCAAAAATAACCGCATCCTTTTCTACGGCAACACGGCAGGCTATATCGAAAAAGGCAGGGCCATCGTCGACCCGATGTTTCAGAACGAGGAGCTCCGGTCCTATCTCACGGAGAAAAAAGGACTGGAGCTGGAATGGAGGAACGGCACCTTCGCGCGGCTGGCGGAGGGGAAGCTCGACCGGGAGGGCAATCTGCAGGTGCTGAAAAAATGCAGGGTCCATCAGCTCAAACCCAATGTGGATGTGATGATGAAATTCATCGGGTATGACGAGCTGCTGGAGCGTTTCGGAGAACCTGACCCGGACAACTACCGGGTGGTCTATGACGGCGAGGTGGAAACCAACGACTTGGAGGAACTGTACGCCAGGTTTAACCTCGTCCACCCGCCCGGCTACGAGGGACACAGCCTCTCCATGTCGGATGTGGTGGAGCTGTATGATGATTCTGGCAGCTCCTTCCACTATGTCGACCGCTTCGGCTTCAGGGAAATATCCTTCCGGCCGCCGGAGCAGGAGCTGTACCAGGAGCCGGCAATGAGCCTGTAACACTATCAGCCACAGCCGGAAGGCTGTTATTAACCCACAAATATTTAAAGGAGGAAACATCTATGAGCAAAGCACAAGCTACCGCCAAAGCTCCGCAGGAATCCACGCAGACCGCAGCGGAGCAAACCCTTCCCATGAAGGTGGACGTGAAGATAAGCTCCATCCGTCCGGAAGGCAATGTCAAAGCCTATGCGTCCATTAACCTCAATGACTGCTTCGCCGTCCGCAACGTGAAGGTGGTGGACAGCTCCAAGGGGCTGTTCATCGCCATGCCCAGCTACAAGGCGGGAAATGGCGAGTACAAAGACATCTGCTTTCCGGTCACCAAGGAATTCCGGGAGCAAATGAACAACGCGGTCATTGACGCATATCATCAAGCCCTCGCCCAGAGTCAGAGCCAGAACCAGCAGAAGGCGGAGGATACGCCCCCTTTTGAACAGGCGCCGGAGCAGGGCTCCGGCATGCGGATGGCGGGACTATAAGCCCCGCCGTTTTCTTAGTTCCACGCAAGCATTTGAAATTTAAATTTGGAGGTAAAACATAATGAAAAAACTTGTAACCAGGGTAAAAAACCAGCTGACCAGTAAGCTTTTAGCGGCACAGAAGCTGCTCCGCTCCCAGCACGGGGAGGGCTTTGTGGATACCGCAATTAAAATTTTAATGGCCGTGGTCATCGGCGCGCTCGTCCTTGCCGGGCTGTATGCCCTGTTCGGCGAAACCGTGATGCCGACCCTGAAGCAGCGCATTATCGATATGTTCAACTATGGGAACTGATATGCCGCTTCTCTTGCAGGGCGGCTTTTTTGCTGCCCTGCTGGGAGCAGCCTCCGCATGGGATATCAAAAAAAGGATCATACCGGACAGCATCTGTCTGGGCGTCGCTCTGACAGGTCTGCTGATATTTGAACCGATGAAGCTGTTCGGCATCCTCGCCGCAGTGCCCTTTCTGCTCGCTGCCCTTGTTTTTGGAGGCATGGGCGGCGGGGATATCAAGCTCATGGCGGCCGCGGGGCTGGTGCTGGGCCTGCAAAAAGGCATAGCAGCCATAATCATGGGATTAACAGGCATGCTGGCATTCCATGCAATCTGCTTTATAGTTCAGAAACTGCGAGGGAGGGATGCTCCAAAGGCATACCCCCTCGCGCCGTTTCTTTCTCTCGGCTGCCTCGCAGCATATTTTTTGATTTAAGGAGGAACACCCTATGAGTTTTCTTAAAAACCGCACGATGCTGGGCGCCATCTGCATTGTGCTGTCTTTGCTTATTTGTTTTGCCCTGACGCCGCTGTTCAACCGGAGCGTATCACAGAAAACAGCCATTGTCCGGGTAGTAAAGGACATCAAGAGCGGTGATCAGATCACCAGGGATATGGTGCAGACTGTGGAGGTGGGCGGCTACAATCTGCCGGAAAACGTCGTCAGGCAGCCGGGTGGCGCAGTCGGCAAGTATGCCACAGCGGATCTTTCTCCCGGCGACTATATCCTTTCCACCAAGCTGACCGACGTCCCCGCCGCGGAAAATGCCTACCTGTATAACTTAAGCGGCGGCAAGCAGGCCATTTCAGTCAGCATCAAAAGCTTCGCGCAAGGGCTGTCCGGCAAGCTGATCTCCGGCGACATTGTCAGCGTTATCGCTCCCGATTACAAAAAGCAGGGTTCCACCGTCATCCCTCCGGAGCTGACCTACGTCGAGGTCATCGGCGTAACCGCCAGCACCGGCTATGACACCGATTCGAAGCAGTCCTCCGGGGATGCGGGCACGGACAAGACCGGGGATGAAAAACAGCTTCCCGCCACCGTGACGCTTTTAGTATCCCCGGAGCAGGCTAAAATCCTCGCGGAGCTGGAAGCGGACGGCAAGCTCCATCTTTCTCTCGTGTACAGAGGCTCCAAGGAGAACGCCGCCAGGTTTACCGAATTGCAGGATAAGGTGCTTCAAATCCTGTATCCGAAACCTGCAGAGCAAAAGACAGAAGAAAAAACAGCAGCCACATCGCAGAAGGATACAACAAACCCTGAAAATACCGCACCGGAAAGCGAGGGGAAATAAATGCTCAACTTCATGAAAGGAAGCATCTTCTCCCGCAATCAATCAAAGTTTGTGCCGGACGAACCGGAACAGGATGTCCAGGTGCTGGCGGTATGGGGCAGCCCCGGCAGCGGGAAAACAACTGTCAGTGTGCGTCTCGCCAAGTACCTGGCCGACCGCAAACGAAATGTTGTGCTGCTGCTTTGCGATATGACCACGCCCATGCTGCCCTGCATCTGCCCGCCTGCCGAGCTGGAGTGCGAGCGCTCCCTCGGCAGTATCCTTGCGGCTACCCATATCACCGATACGCTGATCAAGCAAAACTGCGTTACCCATAAGAAAATGAGCTATCTTACCATGATCGGCATGCTCAAGGGCGAGAATGTGTTCACTTATCCGCCCTATACCCAGGAACTGGCGGCCGAGTTGATCGACCACCTGCGGGACATCGCCC
>JBLNDG010000062.1:0-3767 GCA_050261415.1 Caulobacteraceae bacterium
GCTTCATTTTACATCTCTTAAGCCCATTTTTGTAGAGCAAAAATTTTATACTTTCCTATACAATAAAAAAAGTAAAAACCTCCTTCCAGGAGGTTTTTTTACTATATATTCTTCTCATAAAGCAGCTTCCCTACTCTATCGATATGATCTTTCAAATCTGCATGATCAAGATGAGTGTAATCGACAATATCAAAAAAATAGGGTAAAGGGCCCTGTTCCTCCAGAGCCGAATGTAAGGCAGATAAAGTATCAAAGGTTATATGCTCACCATAAACGGCTATATCCACATCCGAACCGGGCTTGTAATTCCCTTTTGCCCTCGATCCGAATATAACTGCCTTTTCAATCTCTCCAAACCTTTTTAAAACATCAATAATATAATATATATCAGTTTTCTTTAATCCGGAATTCATAACAATTCACCCAGCTTGCAGCAAAGCTCCTGTATAACTTTATGATATTTCTCCTTAATAAGCTTTTCCGCTTCCATTGCTTTTCCTTCATCATAGGTATGAGCCATAAGGTTCCTTTTTTCCAGTGCATCAATCCAGGTGTGCCCATCCGTAATAAGCTGCATTTGGAAAGCTGTCTGTATTGCCATTCTAGGGCTATTAACAGCAAAACCCTCTTGCTCCAAATAATCCTTAATCGTTTTCCAGGCCAGTTCAAAAGTATACTCAAAACACTGTATCAGGCCTTGAACCTCAAATTTATTCAATTCTTCCTTCTCTATAAATTCCGTCAGCTGCATTGCAGCCTTTCTAAAATTAGAAAATCTTTGCTTCCATCTGACATCAAGGTCCATATATCCCACCTGCTTTACACATTAATTCTTTGACGTATATTGTCTAAAAACTTTTCGAAAACCTCTAAGTAGCTGTTTTTTATTTGATCATATATCATTAATGCTGTCGCCTCGTCATAAGTATGTGAGGTCAGATTCCGGTCCTGAAGCATTTGAAGCCAAGGTTCACCGTCTGTTATGATTCCTTCTCTGAAGGATTGTTGGATTGCCGATCTCGGATTGCTGCCTTCTACATTCCCTAAATATTCCAGATATGCCTTCATCAGCTTCCATGAGAGCTCATAAGTGAATTCAAATCTTTGAATGACAGCATCTATTACGATATCATCCTTTGAATAATCCCTTTCAAGACTTTCCTTAAGTTTTTGAACTGCTTTTTCAAGCACCTCTACCTTATCTTCAATTTTGTTCATATTCGGAATTACCCTTCCTTCAGAATCCGTCATAAATATTACGCTTCCTTCTTCATCAATGTATTTTTTCAACTTTTCATTTTTTATGCCGCCGTAGTCTATAACATCAAAGGTATATATAATGTTTTGCTCCAAAAGTTTATCTCTGATTTCATATATCTTTTCGTTATTTTTTCTGAACTTTATTGCAATATCAATATCAGAACCCGGTTTGTAATCCCCTCTTGCCCTGGAACCATACAGAACAGATTCTTTTATATAGGGTGAATAGTCTTTAAAAATGTCAATTATTTTATAAAATATATCTTTCTTCAATCCGTATTTATCCGGCATATTTCATACCACCACCTGAAAACTCTCTCCCAGTTCAAATAAATTTTCACTAAATGGAAGCAAAGACTGCATCTGCTACAAAACTATTTTAGCATTTTTTATATTTCTTTATCAAGAAAAGCGGCGCTATTAAGCCCATAGAGTTTTTTTTCTTCGATTTTATACAAAAAATCAATATTTTATTCAATGGCCTGTCAATTTATCCCTTGCTCCGTATCCCCTTCTCAAGTGTATCTGCCACATACTCAACCTCTCCTATTCCCAGATCATTATAAAACGGCAGTGCAATACAGCTTCTTCCTGCCCGGGCTGTGTTTGGGAAATCCATTTCTTCATACCCGAACATTTCCCTTATATATGGCTGCATATGTATCGGAGTAAAATATGGCCTGCAGGCAACCCCATTCTGTTTAAGGTATTCCATTACACCATCACGGTTAATATCTTCATCCAGCCTTATAACATATACAAACCAGCTCATTACCGTAGTTTTTGGCGATACATACGGTATTGTTACACCCTTTATCTTTGACAATCTGCTGTTATACTTATTCGCTACTTCATTCCTGGCTTTTATAATTTTATCCAATCTGTCCATTTGCACAGAGCCCAGCACTGCATTCAATTCACTCATCCTATAGTTATAACCCATTCTTTCATGATGCAGCCAAAAACCCGTTATGGCTCTTCCCTGTGAACGGTAGCTCCTGCATAGCTCTGCTATATTATCATCATTTGTTACTATCATACCGCCTTCACCGGTGGTTATTTGTTTGTTAGGATAAAACGCAAACATTGCAGCATCAGCCAGTGATCCGGACTTTACTCCGTCATACTCTGACCCCAGGGCTTCACAGGAATCCTCAATGAGTATGAGTTTATGTTTGTCTGCTATCTCCCTCAGCTTGTGCATGTCCATCGGCTGTCCGAAAACATCCACAGCCAGTATTGCCTTAGTTTTATCCGTTATCTTTGCCTCGATGCCGTTAATATCCATTTCCAGTGTTTCAGGGTTTATATCCACAAAAACCGGTTTTGCCCTTTCAAATAATATACAGTTGGTCGATGCTACAAAGCTGAATGGAGTAGTAATTACCTCATCTCCATGAGTATTCCGGCATGCTTTACACCGCCTGACCGGGCGATGGAAACCGCCATTCCGTTTTAAAGGGAACCGATGTTCCGATAATGGAAACCGTTTAAGTAAATTCCTTTATAATGTATTCATGCATCAGAAATGATGTAAATACATTTGAAGGAGGTCATGTATCATGACCAAATATCGCGAAATCCTTATACTTCATAGTCTGGGATTCAGCCAACAGAACATTGCTTACAGCAGTAATGTTTCTAAGAAAACGGTTAATCGAGTCCTAAATCGGGCTAAGGAATTAAATATTTCTTGGCCGCTCGACGACAGTCAGACCGATGCTGTACTAGAGGGAATCATGTTTCCAAAAACAAAGCAAGATGCTGCTAACAAAAAGCTGCCTGACTTTGCTTACATTCGTAAAGAGCTTCTCAAAAATGGAGTCAGTAAAAAGCTCTTATGGACCGAATACATGGAAGAATGCCGCATGAATAATGAGACACCTCTTATGTATTCACAATTCTGCTATTGCATCCAGCAGAATGAGCAAAAACGTCGTGCCACCATGCACATATCACGAAAACCCGGTGAACAGGTTGAGGTCGACTGGGCAGGAGATCCTGCTCATATCATTGACCCAGATACCGGCGAAATCACCGATGCCTATCTCTTTGTTGGTGTCATGACTTACAGTCAGTATACTTATGCTGAAGCTTTTATCAACGAAAAGCAACAGGCATGGATAACGGCACATGTCCATATGTACGAATATTTTGGCGGTGTAGCCAGAATTCTTGTGCCAGACAATTGCAAAACCGCCATTATACATAACGGTGGATAGTATACCCAGCAGGTAAATACCGTCTACCATGAAATGGCAGAACATTATGGAACTGCTATTATTCCGGCAAGGGTACGAAAGCCCAAGGACAAACCTAATGCAGAAGGCTCCGTCGGCAGCATATCCACATGGATAACAGCCGCACTGCGAAATGAGCAGTTCTTCTCCTTTGCCTGCTACCCGCTATGAACTGGCAGATTGGAAACAATCCACCGTTCAGTTCAATTATCACATATCTGTAGACGGAATGCTATACTCCGTCCCTTACGAATATATAAAACGTAA
>JBLNDG010000063.1:0-15491 GCA_050261415.1 Caulobacteraceae bacterium
ATCCAGAAAGCTTAAGGAGATTATTGGGAAAAGGTTGGAGCAGAAGGAAGGGCTTGAAGTAATACCTTTGGAGATAATAAACAAGAAAGAATTCTTGAGCAAGGTGGAACGCTATAGGGAAAAATACAAGGTGCTGGCTATCGTAAGCACAGTTGATATAAAGCTTGACGGTATTCCCTTGATTCCTGCCGTAGAGGTGCTTGCCTATGATGGGGTAGAAAGGCTTGAAAGTATAATAAGACAGGAGAATGCCTATCTTGGAGTCATGCAATCCCTTAAGGAGCATCTGGCAGCTGTAGACAGTGAAGCTGTAGTGGATGCTGCAAGGCGTGCCATCGACGACATTGAGCAGGGCTTAAAGGTGCAAATCAAAAATGAAGTGAAAATAGGGATTATGCTTCATATGAGCTTTCTCATAGACAAGCTGAAGCGGGGGGGAAGAGAGACTGCTTTTAACGGCCTGAATACCTTCAAAGAGCGGTATGCTCATGAGCTTGCTGTAGTAAGCCGCTGTCTGAAGCCCTTGGACATGCATTTCGGAATCAGCATAGGAGAGAATGAAGCAGCATATATATGCAAAATGTTTTTATCAAATAATGAACTAGTGTAAAAGAAAATAGTGTGTAAAAAGTGTGTAGTTATAACTGCACACTTTTTTTCTGCCCGAAATACATGCATTAACATATGTAATTTCGGCTCAAAGCCAGAGCTGTAACGCCTGTACAGGCATAAAAATAATTTGCAAAAGGTTTGATAATTTGTCTAATTTGGCAGCAAATTTGCAAATATAAAAAAATGACATGAGAAGAAGGGAGTGCATTAAGCAATAAATGAAAAAATCACTAGTAGTTGTTAACAGCGAATGCGGGCTGCATGCAAGACCGGCAAGCATGCTGGTAAGTACTGCAATGAAGTTTTCTTCAAATATATTGATTAAAAAAAATGATAAAGTAGCTAACTGCAAAAGTATAATGAGCGTTTTAAGTATAGGAGCATCTAATGGGGATGAACTGGAGCTTGTGGCTGAAGGGCAGGATGAAGCTGATGCCATGAATACGCTGAAGGAATTGTTTAATTGCCGCATGGCAAATGCTTAACAGAATTTATAAGGGGGCGGGCACAGGCCGGAGAGCAATGAATCAAATATGAGGAGGGTGCGTGTAGTGTTGAGGGTAATGCTGGTGTGTTCCGCAGGCATGTCTACCAGCCTGTTGGTAACCAAGATGGCGGATGCTGCAAAGAAAGAAGGTGTTGATATCGAAATTTTTGCAGTACCGGAGGTTGAGGTAAAACAAAATATTGACCAGGCAGATGTAGTCCTTTTGGCTCCCCAGGTCAGATTTTTGTATGGCAAAATGAAGCAGGAACTTGAGCCCAGGGGAATTCCGCTGGCGGTTATTGACGGAATGAACTACGGCCTGATGAAAGGGGATGCCGTAGTAAAACAGGTGTTGGAGCTTACTGTTAACAACAAATAACAGTTTAGTCTTACAATAATAAATAAGGGGGATTAATATGAAAAAGTTTCTGGAATTCATGGAAAAGTATTTTGTTCCAGTAGCCGGAAGAATTGGCGCTCAGAGACATCTGGTAGCTGTACGTGATGGCTTTGTAAGCATTATGCCATTGATTCTGGCAGGTTCATTGGCTGTACTCTTGAACAATACACTTTTCAAATGGATACCTGCATTAGGTATTCTTACAGGAATTAACGGCAATGTGTGGTGGGGCACTTTTGCAATCATGACTTTGGTAGTTGTATTCTCAACCGGTTACAATCTTGCTAAAAGCTATGGAGTGGATGCTCTGGCTGCAGGCTTGGTATCAGTCGCCTCTTTTATAGTTGTAACACCACAGGCCCATGGCAATGCAGGCTGGGGATATATTTTCTGGGGTTATTTGAATGCTACGGGATTATTTACAGGTATTATAGTTGCACTCATAGCAACTGAGATATTTGTCAAACTCATGCAGAAGAAGCTGACAATAAAGATGCCTGAAAATGTGCCCCCTGCTGTTGGTAGAGCTTTCGCAGCAGTTATACCAGGCGTTGTAGCTTTGTATGTCTTCGGAATTGTCGGTCATATAATTACTACTGCCGGAGCAAACAGCCTCTACGATATTATTTACAACCTTATTCAGAAGCCTTTACAGGGCTTTAGCCAGGGACTGGGCTCCGCGATTATTCTTGCAGTCTTATTAAATGTATTCTGGTTCTTTGGATTGCACGGCGGAAATATTTTCGACCCGATTGTAAACTCATTATATCTCCCTGCCCTTGAAGCAAATGCAAGCGCTATTCAGCAGGGTATGGCAGCTACAAATGTAGTGACCAAGTCATTTTATGATTCATATGTTCATATCGGGGGCTGCGGTGCAACTTTAGCTTTGATTCTTGCAATATATATAGCTACCAAGCGTAGAAAAGAATATAAGGAGGTTGCAAAGCTTTCTGCACCCGCCGGAATATTCAATATCAACGAACCTATGATGTTTGGCCTGCCGATAATATTGAACCCCATATTGCTGATACCTTTTATTCTCGTACCGGGAATATTGACTCTGGTTGCATATATAGCAACCGCTTCAGGACTGGTACCCATGACATACGTGCAAATACCATGGATAACTCCGGTGGGTATAAGCGGGTTCCTTGCTACAGGCGGCAGCATAATGGGCGGATTATTGTCTATTGTGAACTTTGTTATTGCAGTGCTTATATACCTGCCTTTCGTAAAGCTTGCCGATAATATGGCAAATGAACCTAAGACAGGCAGCCATGAAGTCAGCAGGAAGTCAGTCAATCAGGGTGCTTAGCTGCCGGTATATTACCGGCAGCTAAGGCATGATGGAGGATGTGAGAGGTAAGGGCCGTAATCTCCTTACCTCATCACATTTACCGGGGATATACTATCTGCTACCCAACAGTAATATGACAAGGAGTGTTTTTTATGGATTTAGAAACTATGGTGTTTACTATCATTGCACACAGCGGCGATGCGAGAAGCTCTAGCATGGAAGCTATAGGACATGCAAGAAAAGGTGAATTCGATAAGGCAAAAGTATGCTTGGATGAAGCTAACAAAAAATTGCTGTTGGTACATTCGGAACAGACGAAGCTGATTCAGGCAGAGGCCCAGGGACAAGAAACAAAGCTGTCTCTGCTGCTTGTACATGCACAGGATCATTTGATGGGGGCTATGACCGTAAGGGATTTAGCGGGTGAATTCATTGAAATGTACAGAATAATAAATGATAATGTAAAACTTTGATCTGAAAAATAGATTAATACAGATTATCGGGGGAACCAGGATGAAGCAATTGGGATTTTCGGTCTACCCTGAAAGGGCTGACCGGGAAGAAAACAGAGCATATATTGATAGGGCATTTAAGTATGGCTTTACAAGAGTATTTACCTGTCTTATATCCGCAGAAGGGGATAACGATAGGGTTATAAAAGAATTCAGCGATATTGCCGGTTTTGCTGCAGAGTTGGGTATGGAAGTCATAGCCGATGTAAGTCCCGCAGTGTTTAGCAGCTTCGGCATCGATTACCATGACCTTAGGTTTTTCCATGAGCTCAAGCTGGCTGGGATAAGGCTGGATCTTGGCTTTAGCGGACTTGAAGAAAGCATAATGACCTTTAATCCATATGGGCTTAAGATTGAAATTAACATGAGCAACGGAACAAGGTATTTGGAGAATATTCTTTCGTATAGGCCAAAGGTGGAAAATCTTATAGGCTGTCATAATTTTTACCCCCATAGATACACAGGGCTCTCGAGGAGACATTTTGAACAATGCTCGAGTTTGTTTAAGCAAAATGGAATCAGGACAGCAGCTTTTATTTCCTCGGAAAAGGCCGCTTTTGGTCCATGGCCTGTGAGCGAAGGACTCTGTACTCTAGAGGAACATAGGGCTTTGCCTGTTGAAGTGCAGGCAAAGGATTTATTCAATACGGGTCTTATAAATGATGTTATATTGGCTAATGCCTTTGCATCGGAGGACGAGCTTAGCAGACTGGGAGGCGTGGATAGAGACCTTCTGACCCTAAATGTGGAGTTGATTGAGGGGGTACCTGAAGTTGAAAGGGAAATTGTTTTGGATGAGCTTCATTTCAACAGGGGAGACATCTCTGAATATATGATCCGGTCTACACAAAGCAGGGTGAAATACAGTAAGCATCATTTCGGGATTTTCAATGCTCCGCCTATAAAACGCGGAGATATTCTGATAGACAGCAGCCTGTATGAGCGGTATGCAGGAGAATTGCAGCTTGCTCTAAAGGATATGGAGAACAGCGGGAGAACAAATGTTGTTGGTAGAATATCGGAAAAAGAAATATACCTGCTTGACCATATAAAGCCGTGGCAGAAGTTTAGGCTTAAGTTGAAATGAAAGTTCAACCATTTATAGATAGAGTTGTATAAAAATAAGACTAACCCCAAGAGTAAAGCTGACCATGCTGTTTTCATGCTTATGGTTGGCTTTGCTTTTGTTTTTACTAAAGCTCAGATAGTAAAATACCGCTGTTATTATTAAGGTAATTTATACTTTCCCACTCGTTATAACAAAAAGAAGCCCCATTTTGGGACTTCTTTTTGTTTTACTTTTTTAATTATTTTGCCTGTGCAAGAGCTTCTGTTGCAAGTTTGATAAAGCTGTTTGAAGCACCTGTTGCGCCTGTGTAAGTATCTACCTTGGAAGCGTCCTGCTTTTCAACAAGAGACTTCTGTAATGTATCATATACTGCAGCTATATCAATATTCTTTGCTTTCTTAAATGCGTCTCCATATTCAGCATCAGTCGATTTTTTCTTATCCCCTGAAAGTTCATCATATTTTACATCAGTAATTTTTCCACCGGATACTGTAATAGTTATTTCTGGTGTCCAGCCTCTTTCATCAGCTGTACCTTTTGCTGTGTATGTACCATCTTTAAATCCTGCTTCTGTTGTTGCAGGCGCTGCCTGTTCAGTAGTAGTTGGTGCCGGTGTTGCTTGTTCAGTAGTAGTTGGTGCTGGTGCTGCTGCCGGTTCTGCTGCTTTAGGTGCACAACCTACTGCCAAAGCAACGACAAGTACGACAATCAAAGTGATAGAAAGTAGTTTTTTCATGATGTAGATTCCCCCTAAATATTGTTTATTTATTAACTAACGCTATCATTATTATAACATGGCAAAATTACCATGTAAACTGCAAATTTGCCATGTTATATATTGGTAGCCTATATATTTAACTAGTCAAAATACAGATAGCTGCTTCTTGCAAAATTGGTCTTTTTCCAGAACTTCTTGATCCAAGGCTGTACATAGTAGTCAAGTCCGAAAGCTCCGCCGGCACCACCCATGAGGGCGATTGAAGCGAATACATACCAGAGTATGTCCCAGCCGCCTAAAGCCGATATAACAAAGTTCAAGCAGAGGAATATTGAACCTGCTGATGCAAGGAATGTAAAGAGACCTGCAATAAGAGCAAGACCAATACCTATTTCCATCATTACAACCATTGATTGGAATAAAAATGGATTAGCTGCAATGAATGTATCCGAGAACCACTGGTATATTCCCAAAGGTTTTGCTAATATTGGTGTAACTGTCGTAGCAGCTGCCTGTGCTGCTGTATCGCTTGCTGCTTGTGAAGCACCTGAAGTTCCTGCGACCTGAATTATCTTAATATTAGCTGGGTTCAACCAACCTTCTTGTACCTTCTTAACACCTTCCAGTAGCCACATTACGCCTACGTATAAACGCAGAAGTACAAGCCATGAAGTATGAGTTCTGTGTGCCAGATGTCCGCCGACAAATGCTCTGTTACTCTTCATATGGAAGAACTCATGGAGCAGGTAATTCCATACAAGTCTCAAACCGCCGACTCCCCAGAGGTAGTGGAGGTTAACCATGTGCTTCATTGCCATTGCAAGGAAGCCTGACATTGGTGTACCCATAAGTTCTGCAACACAGTAATGGCTTCCAACAGAAACCATGAAACCATGGGTGTTGAGTACGAATTTTTTCTTTTCAGTCTTGTTGATATCGGCAGCTATGTTGTAAGCGGCACATTCGCCGGTCTGTAAAGCTGTTTCAACAATCTGAGGTATTGGTTTCCCGTCAATTTCATAATATGCATTGTCACCGACAGCATATACATTTTCGTAATCCATGCTCTGCATATAGTCATTAACCTGGATTCTATTCCTCTTGCCCTGGGTAAGTCCTGTTGATACTGAGAAGCTGTTGCCTTGAACACCACAGGTCCAAATCAGAGTCCTGTTCTTTATTTCTGTTCCATCCTTAAGGATGATGCTGTCAGGATTAGCTTTTACTATACCTGCGCCTGTAAGTAATTTAACGCCCTTTTTCTTAAGAAAGGCTGCAGCCTTAGCCTGGAGGCTTGGCCTTAAGATAGGCAGTATTGACGGCATTGCTTCAACATTGTATATTGTAACCTCTGATGGATCAAGCTCATGCTTTGCGCATAAAAGATCTCTCCACTCGAAGAGTTCACCTACAACCTCAATGCCTGTAAAACCTGCACCTGCAACTACGAAAGTAAGAAGTTCCTTTCTCTTTGCAGCATCGGTTTCATCTTTTGCAAGCTGGAAGGTCTTCTCAATATGTTCTCTGATTTTCAGTGCATCCTTTAATGACCAGATAGTCATACCGTATTCTTTTACGCCTTCAACGCCGAAGAATGCCGGTTCAGCTCCACAGCCGAGCACAAAATAATCAAAATTATAAGTTGCTTTTTCGGATGTAAGCGTCCTTGCATTGTAATCGATGCTGTCGATTCTGTCCCTTACAACCTTTACTTTAGTGGCCTTGAATACATTGTAGAGGTCCACCATTACGCTTTCTTTTTCTGTTCTGTGACCTGCAATTTCATGGAGCTCTGTTAGCAGTGTGTGGTAAGGATTAGCATCTATAAGTGTAATTTCTACGTTGTTATCCTTTTTGAACTTTTTGCCCAATACTTTGGCAGCTTCCACACCAGCGTAACCGGCACCAAGAATCACAATTTTCTTAGTAGCTGACAACTTTATACCCCCTTAATTAGTTATAAAATTAAAATTTACAGGTATGCAGGTTTACTAAAAAAATAACAATAACAATATTCATTATTATTATATATTATATATTTAACAAATGCGATAGTTTTTTTCGCTATCAAGCGAAAAAACGCATTTTTTTACTGCAGCCTGGTAGAATGCTGCAGCATTTCGCTTAAATAAGATAAATTGTAAAAATTTAAGACATTGACATGTTAAAAACAAATCAATACATTATATTATATTCCCGGTGATGTATCAGGTCAAAGGAAATGCATGGGATGATGGGATTTAGCGGGCCTTTTCGATGCTTTTTAATATCAGCTGCCCGTACTCATTTTGCTCATAGCTTATGATTACCTTGTCATCATCTCTGATATTTCCAAGCTTGTCATATACTTCGGTTATCATAAAGGATTCGGGTTTACCATTTACCAATATTTCCACAAAGTTTGAGTCGATAGCCCCAACATAGATCCCGGTGACATCATAAGCGGCTGATGCTGAACTGGCTTTCAGGCTTGAAAATCTTTCGCCCTTTGTGTTTTCAATGTTAAAATTATCTGTTATTCCGGCTGCTTTTACAATAACATATGGGTATGTAATGACTTCTGTTACTGCAGTGCCGGGAGCCGGAGCTTCTTCCTCCACTAGTATATTTGTTATCCCTTCATTATCCTCAATGGATTTTACATCAATCTTATACCCTCCTGTAGGTTTTTCTCCGGAGGCTATGAAGATGATGAAAGAACCATTTTCTTCCCATGCATAATAGCCCCTGCTTCTTTTTATATTTTCGATTTGTGTTTTTTGCTCCTGTGAAAGTTTTTCAAAACCAATCTTTTCAAATTTAATTTTATTTACTGTTATACCTTTATTTTGTCCCGAATCTTTACTTTCAGCCGATGGTTGAGAATTTGGAGCAGGTAGTCCCGTATTTTTCTTTTGAACTGCACATCCTGATAATATCAAAAGTATAAAAGCTGCCGTCAATATAAAAGCCGCCGCTTTTTTCATGTTTTACCTCCTTATAAATTTTAACGTTTTGTCTAGTGCTGAAATTCCGGTTTTTGCATATGGTAGTGCGACCCGGAGCACCAGTAAAATAATTTTTGATGGTTAGACTTAACAGAAATTGAAATTGTTCCAGCCAATACATATTTTTTATGGTAAAGTCTTCTATACAATTATATAATTAAATAAAGATTTTAATGATGAAATAAAGGTATTGGAGGTAGACATATGGCGAAGTACCATTTACAGAAGGCTGAGAGGGAAATTACAGACAGGGATGAAATACAGGGGATAATAAAAAATGGCAAATTTGCCGTTATTGCAATGTGCAGGAATAATGAACCCTATATAGTGACATTAAGCTTTGGCTATGATGAAGATAAGAATGCGTTATATTTCCACAGTGCCAAAAAGGGACTGAAAATTGACTTTATAACAGACAACCCAGCGGTATGTGCAACAATAATAGAGGATGGCGGGTACCTTAAGGGCGAGTGTGAGCATAAATATTCCTCAGTTGTTATTTGTGGGGACATGCATGTGGTGGAAACTATTGAGGAGAAGAAGCATGCCCTGAATGTCATGATAGACCACCTTGAAGAGGACCCGGAACCGGTTAAGACAAGAATATTGAAGAATGACAAGGTTTATGAGGGTGTAGGCATACTACGGCTTGATATAAACGAAGTAACCGGGAAAAAAGGAAGCTGAAGAAGCAAATCGGAATAACAGCGGTGAATTATTGAAAAACTAAATAGGAATATTTATATATAAATGCTGGAAGGAGTGTCAAGAATGGGCAGTATAGCAGGTGCTTTCATTTTCCCTCACCCTCCGATAATGGTTGAAGAGGTTGGGAAGAAAGAAACGATAAAAGTAAAAAATTCAATAGATGCTGCTTATGAAGCCGGAAGGCGCATCGGTGAGCTGGCACCTGACACTATAGTGATAATTACTCCTCATGGGCCGCTAATAAGGGATGCAATGGCCATAGCGGCTGATGAAAAGCTGGAAGGCAGCCTTTCGGGCTTTGGTGCGCCAGGTGTAAAAATGTCCTTTGATAATGATACTGAGCTTATGGACAAAATCATGGAGCTTGCGGAGCGGAAGAATGTATATTGTGTTCTTATGCATGAGGATGTAAAGCAAACATATGGAATTGGCCCGGGATTAGATCACGGGGCAATGGTTCCCCTTTATTTCATTAACAAAAAGTGTGACGGTTTCAAGCTGGTGCACATTACATACAGCTTCCTCTCTAAAGAGCAGCATTTTAAGCTTGGAACAGCTATCAGGGATGCCGCCGGGCAGCTTAACCGCAGGATTGTTGTTGTGGCAAGCGGGGACCTTTCACACAGGCTGACTAAGGACGCGCCTGCAGGCTTCAATCCCAAAGGCTCGGAATATGATAAAAAATACACGGAGCTTATTAAAAATGGAGATACTGCCGGGTTATTCTCAATTTCCCCGGAACTTCTGGAGGATGCAGGAGAGTGTGCCTACAATTCAACAATAGTGCTTTTAGGGTGCCTTGAGGGCTGTGAAATTAAGGGTGACGTTTTGTCCTATGAGGGTCCCTTCGGGGTAGGTTATTGCATAGCACAGCTTATAGCTAAAGACTGCGGGAGAAAGCCGGAGGAGAAGGGTTCTGACCCCTATGTAAAGCTTGCAGTTAAAACCTTAGAGACCTTTATCAGAACCGGTAAAAAAATAGACATTCCGGAAGGGCTTCCAGAAGAAATGCTAAGGGGGAAGGCAGGGGTATTTGTATCCCTTAAGAAATTTGGTGACCTTAGAGGTTGTATTGGAACTATAGCACCCACAACAAAGAATATTGCAGCAGAAATTATACAGAATGCAATTAGTGCAGGCACTCGCGATCCAAGGTTCTTTCCCGTAGAGGAGGACGAATTGGAGGATCTGGATTACTCCGTGGATGTACTGATGGAAGCTGAACCTGTAGATTCCAAAGAAGATCTTGATGTGAAACGGTACGGGGTTATAGTAAGGAGCGGTTTTAGGACCGGTTTGCTGCTGCCTAACCTTGAAGGTGTTGATACTGTAGAAGAACAGCTTGATATTGCTTTGAGAAAGGCAGGTATAGGGAAGGGCGAAAGCTACAAGATGGAGCGCTTTGAGGTAATACGTCATTACTAGTTGAAAAGTTGGAATGGAGTGACCCTGTGTGGGTGAGTTAAAAGAAGCTTTGTATTATGAAAAGCTTGATGATAAAAAGACCCTTTGCAGGCTTTGCCCCCATCAGTGCAGGCTGGGACCCGGGCAATACGGAATTTGCAGGGTGAGGAACAATATTGAAGGTACGTTGTACACGCATAACTATGGGAAAATATCTGCCATTGCCATGGATCCTGTGGAGAAGAAGCCCTTATATCATTTTTTCCCTGGGAAATATCTGCTCTCATTAGGAACAGTAGGCTGTAATTTCAGGTGCAAATTCTGTCAGAATTACCGGATTGCCCAACGCGGGACGGGTGAAAAAAGTGATTCGGGGGATTTCTATGAAGCATCGGAAGGCTATATACTCAGCCTCTGCAGACAGGAGGAAGACTGTGTAGGTATAGCGTATACCTACAATGAGCCTAGTGTATGGTATGAATATATACTGGATATGGCAAAGTATGTGAAAAGCAAAGGCTATAGAAATGTTCTGGTGACGAACGGGTATATGTCGGATAAGCCCCTCATGGAGCTGCTTCCTTATATAGATGCCATGAACATAGATGTAAAGAGTTTCAATGAGGAATACTACAAGGACATCTGCGGCGGGAGGCTGGAGTTTGTAAAGAATACTGTTGAAGCTGCTTCATCCAAGTGTCACATAGAGATTACCACGCTAATTGTGCCGGGGCTTAATGACAGTGAAGAAGAAATGGAAGAGCTGTCAGAATGGCTTGCCTCCGTAAAGCCGTCAATACCGCTCCACCTATCCAGGTACTTTCCCATGTATATGATGAATGAAAACCCTACCCCGGTTGAAACCCTTAAAACGCTTAAAAAAGCAGCCATGGAAAACCTGGAATATGTTTATATAGGGAACGTTTCCGGTAATGATACAAATACCTATTGCCCGGACTGCGGCGCTTTACTGGTAAGGCGCGAAGACGGTATATTCATTGAGCACCTGGATGAGGGTACATGCACAAAATGCGGCAAGCTCATAGATATGACCGGTGTATAGCAGGGGGCAATTTACAGGTATTTACCAAATGCTTGACATTCTGTTATAATATTAAGGTATTAATATGTGTGGGGAGGGAATCCAAATGAACTTTTTCTTGCAGATGAGGGAGAGCGTTATAGATTTTAAGTTCTACAGGGAGATAAAAGATAATAAATTCGGTAGAAGCTTCACATACTTGCTGCTTCTGTTCCTTATTATATATTTCATAAATGGAACAAAGACCTTTGTTGTTTTGAGGGCAGGGGTAGATGAGCTTGTGTCACAGGTTAACAATAATGTGCCTGAGTTCAAATTGGAAAACGGGGAATTCAGCTTTGAAGGGAAAATGCCTTATTATATCAGCAACAACGCCAATGAGGTATTTGCCATAGATACAACCGGGCAACTGACAGAAAAGGCGCTGGAAGGCGTTCATACAGGAATGCTCGTAACCCGGGATAAGCTGTTTGTAAAGCAAAATACCGGCGAGTTAAGGGTTTTCAGCTTGAAGGAATTTGTTGGGATTACCCTTACAAAGTCGGATGTTTTAAACTTCCTTCCTAAGCTTAGCTGGATAGTACTGATTTTTATAGTTTTCGGCTTTATATTTGTCTTTGGCTGGAAGCTTTTGAATGCTGTGATACTTGCTCTCATTGGACTTATAATCAATGCCGTTATGAAGGCAGATATGAAATATAACAATCTTTTAAATATCAGTATTTATGCTTTGACACTGCCGCTTCTCCTGCAGCTGGCGGTTGATTTGTCCGGCATTGCTGTTCCTATGTTCTGGCTTATATACTGGACGATATCGATTGTCTATGTGGCAATGGCGGTTAAGAACTGCAAGGATAGAATGGAAGAAGATACTGTAGAAGATCATACGGATATGGTCTAGTAGTTTAGCAAGACTGTGGAGGATATGCAGGGTGAAAATCGGTGTAATCTCGGATACTCATATTAGAAGCAGCGCAAAAATGCTTCCCAATATAATATATCAGGTATTCGACGGGGTTGATATGATACTCCATGCAGGGGATATATTGATTGATGAGGTTATTATTGAATTGCAGTCCATAGCGCCTGTTTATGCAGTGGCAGGCAATAATGACGGTTATGATATGCTTCAGAAATATGGGGTCAAGAAAATAATAGCCGCAGGTGGAAAGCGGATAGGGCTGACCCATGGAATGAGCAAAGGGCGTACTTATATGAACGCATATATGGAATTCATCGATGACAAGGTTGACTGCATAGTGTATGGCCACAGCCATAAGCCTCATAACGAGGTAATCGACGGCATATTGTTCTTCAACCCTGGTTCACCTATATCCAGAAGATTTGAACCCAGATTTTCCATCGGCCTTTTATACGTGGAGGAAACAATAAAAGGCGAAATAATACATTTTGATTGAGTAATGCAGATAAAAAAGTTTAAAGGAGTTAATTCCTTTAAACTTTTTTTAAAAGGTGCTATGCTATTGTATCAAAGAGCAGACCCTGCTGTTTGTTTCTTGAAAGGTATATTTTCTGACCGGTGTTTCCATAGCTATACTTGGTATTTTCATAATACTGTTCCACATAATGTCTATTATTTTTTTCCAATTGTATTTTCGAATGGTCTTCAGTAGTAGCTGCCATTTTATTATCTGTATTTATCTGCGTCTTTTCACTGCGTACCTTGATTTCATTATCCGCTTCCGGTTGCTCCTTTGTATCTGCATAAGCATAACTGATTTTGTCGTTTGCTTTGTCGGATATAATATTATTTGGATTGGTACTTTTGGTTGATGAGTTTATGTATATAGATTTAGCTGGTTCTTTTGCAGAATATGTGTATATTCCCGAGCTAGAAATATTAACCTTTGCATTTCTTGGTTTCGAAGGTTGGTTCACCTGTGACTCTATTGTGTTGGATATATTTGCAGAATGCTGGTTTTTGCCTGCGTGTGGCACAGCAGGACCTGCAATTTTGGGGTCATTTGTATTTCCTGTTCCTTTTTTCTCCGAGGTTATAGGTGCTTCCTTATAATTGTCATTGCTGTTCTTCATGCTTTGCATATAACCGGATATCTCATTTCCGAGCTTCTGATTCAGCCGTTTTGAGTATAAGGCAGTAATCCCTGCTCCGTAAATAATGTTGGAATAGGGGTTTAAATCTGTAAGCCCTATAGGATTTTTAAATAAGGCTGAATAGCTTGTATATGTGTTTATTCCGCCCAGCATCTGAATCACCTCGTTTGAGTGCTACCTTATATTTTCATTATACGACGTAAAACGACAGTACAAAATAGTCCAAACGTACCAATTTATACATACCATGGAAACATATGTATAGGTTTAAGGCAGTAAACTGTGAATAAGTTGTATGTTTGTCAGGCTATTACTATAATATATATATAATGTTATTTTATGTATATAAAGGAGAAGGTATGAAAGTTATTGATACTGCTATCATACTTGCGGGAGGCAGGAGCAGCCGGATGGGGTTTGACAAGCAGTTCTTGAAGCTAAAGGAGAAATATTTAATTGAAGCATTGATTGACAAGCTCCGCAGTATGTTCAGTGAGATTGTAATTGTAACCAATAGGCCTGATAGATACGTTAAATATAACTGTATAATAGCGGAGGATGAGGTCCAGGGCTTTGGCCCTGTCGCAGGTATCCATGCAGGGCTGAAGAAAACAAGCAGCCTGTATAATTATATCATTGCATGTGACATGCCATTTATTAATCGGGAATATATCAGATATATGAAGGGACTGATAATGGGGCATAGTGGGGAAGTTGATGCGGTAATCACCAGGCTTGGAGAGTGGATTGAGCCCTTTAATGCTTTTTACTCCAAAAGGCTTATTGATAGAATAGAGGTAAACATGCAAAAGGGATACAGGCAGATAAATTCACTATTCTCCGACTCAACAGTACTTTACGTTGAAGAGGCAAAAGCAAGGGAATACAGTCCTGATTGGGATATGTTCGCAAACCTTAATACAATGAAGGATTATAAGGCCGCTCTTGGAAAGATGCTGCAAGAATAGATTTGAAGCTCGAGGGGAGGTAAGTGCTGTGGATGCAACGAGCAAGGTTTCTGTTGCCAAATATGGCGGTGGAATAGTAAGCAGTGTAGAAGATATTATTGCAAGGGAATATGCTCTTACTATTATTCTGGACGGCGATGAACTGATAACTCTGCTTTGTACTCCGCAAAACCTGGAGTATCTGGCAGTTGGCTTCCTGGTATCAGAGAGTATAATAGCAGACCGGAAAGATGTGAAGAATATCAGAGTATTTGAGGATAAAGGCATTGTTGAGTTGGAAACAACAAAAAGCAGTACTCTTGCAAAAAAGCTTTACGGTAAAAGAACAATGACTACAGGGTGTGGAAAGGGTGCGACTTTTTACAATGCAGTAGATTCATTGAGTTGCAAAATAGTAGATAGTGATATGAAGGTGTATGCACAGGACATACTGGAGCTTATGAGAAAGTTCAATAAGTGCTCTGATTTGTTTACAAATACAGGCGGGGTGCACAGTGCATGCCTTTGCACCGACAAAGAATTTTTACTGTTTCATGAGGATATCGGGAGGCACAATGCGCTGGACAAAATAATAGGAGAGGCAGTTACCAAAGGGATTGAACTTACAGATAAATTGATTCTTACAACTGGAAGAATCTCCTCTGAGATATTGATAAAAGCTGCTAAAAGGGGTATACCCGTGATTGTTTCAAGGTCAGCACCTACTGATCTGGCTGTAGAACTGGCAAATGAATTGGGAGTTACGGTTATAGGCTTTGCACGTGGAGCAAGAATGAATATTTACTCAAAGAAAGAAAGAATAGTTTATTAAGTAATAGAAGATATTATAGAGTAACCAATATTGGGAATAAATTTAAAAATATATTTGATTTGCACTGGAAGCAATTGCAAAATAAAAGTAGTGTGTTATTTTTATAACATTTAAATTTTATAAAAATAACACACTACTTTTATTTTGGGGAGGTCAAAATGTTAGAACAAATTTTGGATCATAACAAAAAATTTGTTGACGAAAGAAAAACGGCAGGAAAGGATAAGCCGATAAGCGGGCACGCCCATAAAGATATCATGGTCTTTGCGTGTATGGATACAAGACTTGTTGATCTGCTTGAACCGGCCATGGGCTTTAGAAGAGGAGATATTAAGATTCTCAAAAATGCAGGTAATGTAATAAGGGAAGGTTGCAGCGAGATAATAAGATGCATAAC
>JBLNDG010000064.1:0-17386 GCA_050261415.1 Caulobacteraceae bacterium
CTGCCGTAGGATGAACCTTTGCCGGCCCGAAGTCCGGTTTCCATTCGGGCTGTTGGAGCTTTTCAGGCATTCCTTCAAATTGTCCCTTTCTGATTGTTGCAAGATTTTCTCTTTCAGGAGCACTTGCAGAGTTTTCATACAGGAATATCGGAATATTGTATCTCTCTGCCGCTTCCTTCGCCACTTCCTTGGAGAGTTCTATTGCTTCGGTCATGCTGATATTCTTGAAGGGGATAAAGGGTACAACATCTGTAGCTCCCATTCTCGGGTGTTCCCCGGTATGCTTTGTCATGTCAATCAGCTCAACTGCTGTTCCCATAGCTTCAAGTACAGCATCTTTGACCGGCCCGGGTTCCCCTACTACTGTCACAACCAGCCTGTTATGGTTCTCATCCGTTGAGTAGTCAAGAAGTTTGACTCCTTCCTTACCCCTGAAGGCATCCATTATTTTCTCTACTTTTTCTTTATCTCTTCCCTCGCTGAAATTGGGTACACATTCAACAAGTTTCTTCACAATAGCCATTTGAAGACCACCTTTCCTATTCCTTCGTTCCTGTAATTCAGGACAATTGTTCAGAAAATGGCCCGGTAGAAATACACGCGGCTTAAGCATGCACTTCTACGCAGGCCCATATATATCCTATTTGTGTTTCTTTGCCAAAGCTTCTTTAACAGTTTTCTTTACAAGGTTTTCCTCCGGTATGAACGGAAGAGTTATATGGTCCTTGCCTGCCTGTGTCTGGTTGTATTCTATTGTTGTGGTTATTGAGTTCTCGTTTCTTGCCCATGCACGCCTTGCAACTCCGCCCATTACATCCCACAGCATAGCATCTTTTATTATTGAATCTTTTAATTCGCTTCCATCCAGTACCAGACCAAAGCCTCCGTTGATTGCCTTTCCTATACCAACCCCGCCTCCATTATGAAGTGCAACAAGGCTCATCCCTTTTGCTGCATTTCCTGCAAAGCACTGGACTGCCATATCAGCCATTATATTGCTTCCGTCTTTTATATTTGAAGTTTCTCTAAAGGGTGAGTCGGTACCGCTTACATCATGGTGGTCACGTCCCATCATTACGGGTCCGATTTCTCCG
Organism: Caulobacteraceae bacterium; assembly: GCA_050261415.1. Taxonomy (GTDB): domain Bacteria; phylum Bacillota; class Clostridia; order Lutisporales; family Lutisporaceae; genus JBLNDG01. Next base: position 1,095 of record JBLNDG010000064.1, read on the forward strand.
TTTCTCACCATTTCGTTGAATTTTAATGCAATCTTGGTTCTTCCCCATGCATCCTGGTAGAGTATCCTTGCTTGAGTACCAACAACCAGCTTATTCTTCTCTGCATCCCTTATCCATACCCAGTTGTCCCTGTCCTGAGCTCTTCTATCCGGGTTAATGCAATCCATTGCAGCACGGTCTGTTTTTACAAGGTCTTCATGCTTTCCGCTGAGGCATACCCATCTGAAAGGCCCGTAACCGTAGTCGAACAGCTCCGGTCCCATTATATCCTCTACATAGGATGGGAATATGAAACCATCTTTTTCATCGGCACCGTTCTTTGCGATTTCCTGAACTCCGGCATCATAAACCGCCTTCATAAAGGAGTTGCCGTAATCGAAGAAATAGGTTCCCCTGTTTACAAGTTCCTTTATAAGCTCAAAGTGTTTTCTCAAGCTCTTGTCTACATATTTGCAGAAGCCTTCCCTGTCTTCCTTGAGCATTTTTGTCCTTTCCTCAAAGGTAAGTCCCTGAGGGCAGTAACCGCCTTCATATGCTGCATGGCAGGAAGTCTGATCCGACAGAAGGTGAATCTTTACATTATTTTTAACCGCATATTCCAGTAAATCTACTATATTCCCATGATAAGCAATTGATATGGGTTCCTTTTTCTTAAGATACTCTTCAGCTGTTTTGAATACTTCTTTCAAATCTGAAGAAACCAGGCTTACCCAGCCTTGCTTATGCCTTGTTTCTATTCTTGAATAGTCTACTTCTGCAACTATTCCTACTCCATTTGCTATTTCAATGGCCTTCGGCTGAGCTCCGCTCATTCCGCCTAGTCCTGAAGTGACGAACAAATATCCCTTAAGGTCCTCATTAGGCCCTATGCCATATTTTTTCCTGCCTGCGTTAAGAATTGTATTAAAAGTACCATGCACTATCCCCTGAGGCCCTATATACATCCAGCCTCCTGCCGTCATCTGCCCGTAGTTTGCAACACCCATCTGCATTGCATAGTGCCAATCCTTATGGTTGTCAAACATTCCTACCATAAGTGCATTGGTTATTATTACTCTCGGGTTATCAGGTTTTGAGTGGAAAAGTCCCACAGGATGCCCGGACTCTATAACCAGTGTCTGGTGGTCAGTCAGCACCTCCAGGTATTTCTTTATCAGCCTGTACTGCATCCAGTTCTGGCATACCTGGCCTGTTTCTCCATAGGTTACAAGCTCGTAAGGATAAAGAGCGATTTCAAAGTCCAGGTTGTTGTCTATCATTACCTGGAAGGCCTTGCCTTCTATACAGTTCCCTTTGTACTCGTCAATAGGCTTGCCGTAGATTCTTCCCTCCGGCCTGAAACGGTAGCCATAGATTCTTCCCCTTGTCATCAGCTCTTCCATGAATTCGGGTGCCAGTTCTGCATGAAGCTCTTCCGGTATATACCTGAGAGCATTCTTCAGTGCTGTCTCGGCTTGCTCCGGGGTCAGTGTGAAGCCTCTGTCCGGAGCCCTTCTGATGCCTTCCACAAACTTAGGCATTTCCGGCAATACATTATCCAGCTTGATTGTCATAGCTTTTGAGATGTCATAATTTGTTACCATTACAATTCCCCCAATGCTTATATTTTAAACTATTTTGCGCCATTTCATTTCAGCATAAATTACCGCATGTAAACAAGTTCATCCATATAGACGACCCGTTCCTTACCTGCAGTAATCTATGCTTCTAATATTATTGCTCAATTGCGTTAAAACTTAGTCCACGTTTCGGCTTAAATTCTATGCCGCGTACTTTTTAGAACAAACCTGTAACTACACCATTTTCGTCAATATCTATAAGCTCTGCCGACGGTACCTTTGGAAGTCCGGGCATCGTCATGATATCCCCTGTCAGGCACACAATAAAGCCTGCACCTGCAGATACCCTGACTTCGTTCACACTAATCTCAAAGTTCTTTGGAGCTCCAAGAAGCTGCGGATTGTCCGAAAGTGAATATTGTGTCTTTGCCATACATATCGGGAGCTTATCCAATCCCAGCTCCTCAAGCCTTTTTATTTCCTTTATGGCTTTGGCTGAGAACTTAACTCCGCTTCCACCGTATATCTCTTTTACTATAGTCCCTATCTTCTCAGCGATTGAAGCTTCGACCTCGTAAATCGGCTTATAATGCGGTTCTTCACGGTCTATAAGGCTGACCAGCTTCTCAGCCATTTCGGTTCCGCCTTCTCCGCCCTTTTCCCATACTTCATTAAGCGATGCTTCAACGCCGTATTCCTTGCATTTTTTGAGCAAAAGCTCAACTTCAGCTTCAGTATCATTTATAAAGCGGTTAACTGCGACCAAAACCGGCAAACCAAACTTTCTGACATTTTCAACCTGTTTTGCAAGGTTTTCGAAGCCCTTGTCAAGAGCAGTCAGATTCTCCTGCCCAAGCTCGGTCTTCTTGACACCCCCGTGCATTTTCAGTGCACGTATTGTTGCAACAATGACAACAGCTGCGGGCTTCAATCCCCCATACCTGCATTTTATATCAAGGAATTTTTCTGCGCCGAGGTCGGCACCGAAGCCTGCCTCCGTTACCAGATAATCAGCCAGCTTCAAACCAAGTTTCGTAGCTATTATACTGTTGCATCCATGGGCAATATTTGCAAAAGGTCCGCCGTGGATAAGTGCCGGTGTATTTTCCAAAGTCTGCACAAGATTTGGCTTTATAGCATCCTTCAAAAGCAGGGTCATAGCTCCGTCAACCTTTAGATCCTTTGCAGTAACCGGCTGTCCATCGAAATTATATGCTACAACCATTCTTCCTATTCTTTTCTTTAAATCCATCAAATCGCTTGCAAGACAGAGAACTGCCATTACCTCGGAGGCAACAGTAATTGTAAATCCGTCCTGTCTGACAAAACCGTTGGCTTTGCCTCCAAGGCCTACAACTACTTCCCTCAAGGCCCTGTCATTCATATCCAATACTCTTTTCCAGACGATCTGCCTTGAATCAATGTTCAGCATATTGCCCTGGTGGATATGGTTGTCTATTGCTGCTGCGAGGAGATTGTTTGCCGCAGTTATCGCATGCATATCCCCGGTAAAATGCAGATTGATATCCTCCATAGGAACAACCTGGGCATAACCGCCTCCGGCCGCTCCCCCCTTAACTCCGAAAACAGGTCCCAGTGAAGGCTCTCTAAGTGCTATCATTGCTTTTTTGCCTATTTTATTCAAAGCCTGTCCCAAACCTACGGTTGTTGTCGACTTTCCTTCACCTGCGGGTGTTGGGGTAATTGCAGTCACCAATACAAGTTTTCCATCCTTTTTGTCCTTCAGCCTCTCAAATATATCGTGGGATACTTTTGCCTTGTATTTTCCGTACAATTCAAGTTCATCCTCAAGTATTCCACATTCTTTTGCTATTTCCCTGATATCCTTCATTTTTGCCTGCTGTGCAATTTCTATATCGCTTGGTACTTTTACTCCCATGAATGTTTCCCTCCTCATAATATAGAATTCTTTATATTTTCATTATAATTTTCTAACGTCCTAAAAACGTCACAAAAAAACGGCACATATTACAGTCTGATTCACTATAATACATACCATCTGTTCTCTGCCTCAATTTAAAGTACTTAACCGTTTTCCTCCACCAGCCGTTTATCATAAATATTCTTGCTTTTGTAATAGAAAAGACATACAAGGAACCTGAAAATCAGGTCAATGCACATTACAACCCATATCGAAACAATAGTCCTCTTTAAGACATAAGCCACAAGCAGCGTAAAAGGCACCCTCACGCCCCACAATCCCAACCCTGCAACCATCATGGGCACCTTGGTATATCCGGCTCCTCTCATTGCACCTGCAAGCACTCCCGTCGTATTCTGGGGGAACTGTACAAGTCCCATAAGTATAAGGTAAATCGCACTCAGATTGATTATTTCCTTATTGTTGGTCAGGATTGACATCATTGCCTTCGGGAAGCCTATCAATATCGTAACGCTTATCGCCGTTATGCATAGGGCCCCCTTAAGTATCTGCTTCAAATAAAGCTTGGCAAGATCTTTATCCTTTGCTCCCAAAGCCTGCCCTATGAGTGCTGTTGCAACTACACCGAACCCTGCAGCAGGCGTATATGATATGGATTCCGCCTGAAGCCCCAGCTGGTGGGCGGCAAAGGCAGTTTCACCGAAGGTGAGTATTGCCCTTGTAAGTATGATTGCAGCTAACTGCCAGAATATTGATTCCATAGAGGTCGGCAAGCCTACCCGGTATACATCGGCAATCTGACGCCTATCAACTGACAGGAAGCTTTTGTTAAGGTAACTCCTAAGTATTCCGTCCCTATTGAAAATAATATATAAACCCAAAGCGGCGGCAACCGCCTGTGAAGCTACAGTAGCCACGGCTGCTCCCCTTACACCCATGGGAGAAATGCCAAGCTTTCCGAAAATAATTATGTAGCCTACCAGCAGGTTTACAATGTTCATAATCATGGTTATGAACATTGGGGTCCTGGCATTGCCCATACCCTGCAGTACTCCCCCGATTACCAGCATAACCGCCAGGAAGGGAAGTCCAAAGGACACAGTTTTCAAGTATTCAGTCGCCAATTCCAGAAGCTCCGGTTGGGGATTGAATACCATCAAAAGCTTTGACGCCTGTGTAAATACAATTACCTGCAACACTACCACAACAACAATGCTTGACAGCATGGTCTGCTTAATTACATTCTTTACCTTGCCGATATCACCGGAACCATAGTACTGCGCAACAAATACCGTAGCACCTGTAGTGATACCCTTGAACAGCGCCCATATTATCTGGGTTATGCGCATACTGATTCCAAGAGCGCTTATAGAAAGTGCATCTATTCTTCCTATCATCCCCATGGAAACAATTCCTGCCGCCATTTGAAGCACATTTTCTATTGTTATAGGTACAATCATGGATATTATCTTTTTGTTGATTCTGCTAATATCCGTTGAAGATCCGGGCTGCTTCCGAAGTTCTATATTTTCCAACTCAAATATCTCCCACTCATATCCGGTTTGAAACCGTTTATTTATAGATTATACCATATCAAGCCCACATATTGTAAATAGCACCGAAACGTTGCACTAAAAGCTCGGAGGTATCGAGCCTCCTCGCTTTTGACTGCTTCTACTTTGGTAGAATGTCCACTAATCATAAAGAAAAAACACCCTACGGGTGTTATCTTATAGTTACCTAAGTTTTCTTTTTCCTGTATAAATATGCAGCAATCAAGGTGTTCCCTTCATAGCATCCCCCGTGAAGCTAGATCAATCTGAATATAATCCATATTGCCAAACATGCAAGCAGCGCCCCTGCTGCTATCATGCCAATCTTAAGTCCGGCTGATTCTTTTTTATGCTTTACTGTTCTCGTTGTTGTCATACTATCAAATACCTTCCGGATATCCTCCTGGGCTTTTTCAGCAGCATGTTCAGGCTTTTCTTCAGGTTTTTCTTCGAATATCTCCTGGGGCTTCTCCTCTGGCTGCTCCTTTACCTTGAAAAGCCCTTCTACTTCTCCCGCCTTTACCCAATACCTGCTTCCGAATCTCCAGATATAGTCCTCCGGACCGATTTCCCCTTTTTCGACCAGTTCTGCAATATCCCCGTAGGTATAAGGCCCATGCTCCTGATTATCCTTTCTGTAATGCCATACATACCTTTTAACTTCCTCCGAACCAGCTTCGTTAAGATTATTCATATGCTTCACCTGCCATTATAAATATATATTAATTATGTCAATTTATAGTGTACTATCCACTTACCGGATATAAGCGGTAACACGTCAGTTACAGTTATATTTTACCACTCTTTACGGATATAAAACAGCACCAATTTGTCGAAACCGGATGCAATACCCGGGCACTTAATTTTAGATTATTGTTACTTTAGTATCAACCGGAACCGTATTAAGGAGCGCTATTACATCACGGTTGTACATCCTGATATACCCATGGGACACAGCTTTTCCTTTAGTTATAACTAACTCTTATTGTATATCAGAGAGACTAATGACCAAGTGCAGATTGTTTGTTATATAATTAACATTGGAAGCGCAAGGAATATAACGTTATATTTTAGTCGACTTACAATTAGTAGGAAGGTGAAAAATATGGACAAAATGTCAAGGAAGGATTTCCTTAAAGGAGTAGGGAAGACAGTTGCCGGCGTAACTGTAGTGGGTACTATAAGTGCTGCACTATCCGGCTGTGCAGCACCTGCAGCTGCAGCGCCTGCAACATCTGAAAAACCTAAGTGGCCCTTTACCTATAAGAAAGTAGACCCGGATAAGGCTGCTGAAAGAGCTTTTAAGGCTTACAAAGAAAAGGGCGGCTGAGGCATCGGAGTTTCCGAAGGGTTCTTCGGCACATTATCAGAAGAAATTGGATATCCTTTTAATCAAATTCCACCAGAAGCATTTATAAGTTACGCTGGAGGGTTCGGACAGGCTACTCTTTGCGGCACTATAGCTGTAGGTGCAGCTGCCATAGGTTCTGTATGTGATGCGGAAACATCAAAGAAATTACTGGCTGAACTATCAAAGTGGTATAAACAAAACGCTTTTCCAAATTATCAACCTGAAGGACTGGGGCTTCCTCAGACAGTGTCAGATTCTGTATTATGTGAAGTGTCAGTTGGTAAGTTCATGGAAAAAAGCGGATTCGAATATGGCAGTCCTGAAAGAAAAAGCCGTTGTGCAGGTGTCGCAGCTGAAGTAACTAAAAAGGTTATTGAATTATTAAATGCAGAATTAGGATAACTTAAGAATAGCGTTTTAACGAAATTCCCATTCAGGTGGAGAATGTCTCCACCTGAACCATTTTACTATAGATGTTGGTTAAGTCTAGAATAAAGAAGTTGGGAGGAAGGGCTATGGGTTTCGGACGAATTGGTGCAACAGAACTAATACTTATACTGGCTATAGCACTTGTAATTTTTGGACCTTCTAAATTACCTGAAATTGGGAAAACGCTTGGGAAAGCTGTAAAAGAATTCAAAGCCCAGGTGGGTAAGGTAACTGAAGATTTAAAGGTTGATTCAGATGAAGAAAAGAAAAACTAGTGGTCCAAAGGATGAAAAAAGCATGACCCTGGTTGAACACTTGACAGAATTAAGAAAGAGAATAATATATTCTGCGATAGTGTTTATTTTAGCGGTAAGCTTCTGTTATAGCTTTGTTGAAAAAATAACCCGGAATATAATTGATATTGCAAGGGATGTTAAATTTATTTTCATAGCTCCTGCTGAGCTGCTGATGTCCTATATTAAGCTTTCCGTTATAGGCGGATTAATTATTTCAGCCCCATTTTTAATATTTCAAATCTGGTTATTTGTTATACCGGGATTGAAGAGTAAGGAAAAAAGAAATATTCTATTTTCTTTGCTTCTGGGTAGTGTATTTTTTATTGCTGGTGTGACCTTTGCATATTTTGTGGTTATACCTACATTGATAGTCTTCTTTATAGGTTTCCAAATTGAAGCAATAAAGCCTATGATCAGCTTTAACAGCTACTTAAGCTTTGTTCTGGGTACTATTTTCACCTTTGGGGTTATTTTCGAGCTGCCCATACTTATGGTACTTTTAAGTCGATTTGGAATCCTTAAGGTAAGCTTTTTAAAGAAAAACCGGAAGTTTATTATACTGATAATCTTCGTAATAGCTGCAATATTAACACCTCCAGACGTGATTTCCCAGATAATCCTGGCGGGGCCAATGATTCTGCTTACTGAAATAGGTATCTTTTTAGCTGGCTTAGTAGAAAAGAAAAAAGAAAGTAATACACCGAACGAAGAATTAATGAGTAAAAATGTAGAGGAGATAACATAAAATGAAGAAAATAGTATCTTTAACTTTGATATTATTATTACTGGTGACTGCTCTGGCAGGATGCAGCGGAAGAGCAAACCAAACAGCTGCTGCTCCTGCACAGGAAACACCTAAGGTTGAAGGAAGCAAAACAGAACCTGCTAAAGAAGAGGTCAAGACGGAAGAAAAAACGGAAGAAAAAGCAGCTGAAGCAGTAAACTACAAGGATGGAATATACGAAGGAACAGGGGAAGGTATGCATACAATAAAAGTAGCTGTAGAGGTTGCAGGCGGTAAAATAGTTAAAGTTGAAATTAAAGAGCATGAAGAAACTAAAGGAGTTGCTGAACCGGCTTTAGAACAGATTCCAGCAGCTATTGTTGAGAAGAACTCGCCTGATGTAGATGTGGTATCAGGTGCAACCCGTGCAAGCGAGGGTATTATAAATGCTGTTAAAAATGCTCTGGAAGCTGCAAAATAATAATATTTTGTTAGGCGGTATTAGTGAATGGGTTCTGTATTTTGCAGGGCTCATTTCTTTTGATCCGCTCTTAATATGACTATTTACATAGCATTATAAATGATATTAGATAAACTATAAAAAGAGTATAATATTCATAAATACATATTCTCTATATCTAAGTAACCACTATTATATAGATGCCTCTCTATTGGCAGTTAATTATCAAGTTTGAAGTAATGAGTAACTTGGAGGTTGATTCATATCAGTAAGTTAGTGGATTGTGTAGGCGAAATCTGCCCAGTGCCTTTAATAAAGGCACAAATTCAATATAAAAAAATAAAACCCGGGGATAGTATAACTATAATCACTGATCATAGCTGTACCTCACAAAATCTTAAAGATGCTTTCAAAAAGTTTGCCTGTGAGATTAAAGTAGAAGAAGAAAACGGTATATGGGAAATAACAATTATGAAGTTGGCTTAGCAGAAGGTTTTTCTCCCATAATTTTTTATAAATGCAATAAATTCTTTGATATAAGGCTGAGAGGCTCTGCTTTTTTGATATATAGCGCAGATCTCACAGACCGGTGATCCCTCTTTAATTGGTAGAGTCTTCAACAGGTTAGCATGCAGCTCTTTTTTTACAGAGGTAGCCGGAATGATTGAAACGCCGTGGTTTGCCACTACGGATGCTTTTATGGACTCAATAGTGTGCAGTTCCATTTCTATATTTAGTTTTTCAATAGGAATATTATTTTTACTAAACATTTGTTCTACAAATTGTCTGATGCTGCTTCCCCTTGTCCCAATAATTAAAGGTAAAGCTGCCATATCCATCAGTGAGATTGACTCCTTAGGTATCATACGTTCGTTAGAAAATACAAATATTAAATTAATGTCGGTTATATCAATACATTCAATCCCATCAATATTTATCTTTGAATCTATGAAGCCAATATCGGCGCTGCAGTCCAAAACATGCTCAATAACATCCCTGGTATATTCATTTTTTATTGAAAATCTGGTATCAGGCTGATCTTTCTTATATAAGTGCAAGGTACACGGCAGGAGATATTCTCCGACACTATTGCAGGTAGATATTTTAATCTCATGAATCTCGGATTTCTTACACTGTTCAAGCTCTTTAAGCATATTTGCATAAATGTTTACAAATGCCTCCGCATAGCTTAATACTATCTCGCCTTCCTCAGTTAACTCCACACCCTTATTACTTCTTATTAAAAGCTTTGCATCTAAAGATCTCTCTAAAGCTTGGAGCTGCTGGCTCAAGGCAGATTGAGTCATGTGCAGGTTCTTGGAAGCTTTGGAGATACTGTCCTGTTTAACTGTTTCTATAAATGAAGTAAGATAAGTTATGTGCATTTTAAATACCATCCTTCTTCGTATGTAATAAAATAATTATAAACTAATATTCAATGTTATGTACATTTTTTTAAATATTTTGTCTATAAGTAAAACTTATTGTATATAAGAAACACTAATTGCCGAAGGAAGGCTTTTCGTTGTATAGTTAACAATAGAGGGAATTAACATAATGTTAAATGTTAAATATTTAACATTTAATCGGAGGGTGAGGAGTATGGCTGAAATAAATACATCCATTGCTGCAAAGCCAAAGAGGAAAAAAGTAAATCAAATCCCGTTTGGAGTAGTACTTCTGATTGCAATTATAGGTATAGGATATTTTATAGGAAACCAGCAACCTAAGTCAGCACTTTTGTGGGGACTGGGAGTTTCGGGAGGTTTTATTTTACAAAGGTCAAGGTTCTGCTTTGCTGCTTCTTTGAGAGACCCGGTGTTAACCGGGTGCACATCTTTAACAAAGGCTGTGGTAATTGCAATTGCAGTTGCTACTATTGGTTTCGCAGCACTTCAATTTGCAGCTGTGGCCAAGGGAGCTGCTGTACCGGGAAATATCTCTCCAGTAGGGGTACACACTGCAGTAGGAGCGGTAATGTTCGGAACCGGCATGGTAATAGCAGGAGGATGCGCTTCAGGAACACTGATGAGAGTCGGCGAAGGCTTCTTAATGCAAATGCTTTCTTTAGTATTCTTTATAATAGGGTCTCTATGGGGAGCTAAGGATTTTGGATGGTGGTCAATTAACTTTATGCCTGAGAAGGGAATATTCCTACCTGGGGTTTTGGGCTGGCCATTAGCAATAGTACTACAATTTGCACTATTATTAGCAATTTTCATATTAGCCGATTGGTTTGGAAACAGAAAGCCGAATGAATAGATATAGTTATTTGAGGAGGAAGCTAAATGGCGGAAATAAGATTGAATTGTTTGGGAGAGGCTTGTCCCATACCATTGATTAGAACACAGAAGAAAATGAAAACTATGAAGATTGGAGAAATTTTAATAGTTGAAACAGATCATAGCTGTGCTATGAAGAATGTACCGGAATGGGCCAGAAAAGAAGGACATGGTGTTGACATAGAAGAAGTGGATGACGGACAGTGGGAAATATACATTGAGAAAACAAAATAGTTATCCCTTAGAATATATAGGGGGTGGGTTCATGGATATAAAAAATAATGTTTATTATAAAAGATTACTAAAGGAACCGTGGCCATATACTGCAGGTGCAATACTGCTTGGATTATTGAATATTACTATGTTAGCATCCACAGGAAAGGCATGGGGCATAACATCTCCCTTTGCCAACTGGGCAGCATGGGCATATCAAACTATAGGCGGACATCCTGAAGAATGGTTTTATTTTCAGCAGGAATGTAATGCAGCTGCATTGGCCGGCGGATTCATGAAGGATATATATTCGGTATCTGATATTGGAGTCATATTTGGGGCTCTTCTCTCTACTTTATTGGCATCACAGTTTAAGATCAAGAAGATAAAATCATGGAAGCAAGTAGTAGGAGCTGTATTGGGAGGACTTATGATGGGCTATGGTGCAAGAATAGCGTTTGGTTGCAACATAGGAGCTTTATTCGGCGGAGTTGCATCCATGTCACTACATGGCTGGGTTTTTTGGATATTCATATTTGTCGGAGCTTGGATAGGAAGCAAGTTATTAGTTAAATATTTCATATAGAATAGGTCCTTATTTATTGCATCAGGCACTTAAAAGAAAAACATGCAGGCTTCTCCATACCTGCGTGTTTTTTATTTGTCCAAAACTTATACAATTTTAACCTTTGTACCTACCCAAACATATTTGACCAGGTCAAGTATGTCCTTATTGTACATTCTGATGCATCCATTCGATATGGCCTTACCTATGGATGATGGGTTATTGGTCCCATGAATTCCATAGTCTCCGTACGGAGCATCAAGTCCGAGCCATTTTACCCCGAAAGGACCACCGGGATTTACAGCTACATTGACAATCTTAAAGCTGCCTTTGGGAGTGGGGGACGAAGGCTTGCCTATGGCAACCGGGTAGCTTCTTACTATTTTACCGTTGCTGAATAAGGTCAAAGTGCGGCTCTTCGTGTTTACTGTTATGCTGTAAACGGCTCGTGCTGCATATGCTCTGAATGCAGAACTGCTGTAATTCAGAAAAGGGCAATAAAACAAAAAATCATCTCCCTCCGAAGCACTATAAACATTATATGCTAAGGAAAGCAAATGGGTGCTTTTCCCTCCCTTTAACACTTTTCCTCAAAGCAGAATAATATGTTCTATATCGAATAGGTTTAAAGCGTAGCTTAAACCTACTTCGATTACCTTGATATTATTTACGTCAGCCAATTTTTCATTAGTGTTATGCTGACGTAAACTATATAGCCATAAATAGAAATGCAGGTATGCCACTATTCATCCTGCCGCATAACCTGCATACAATTATTAAACTTCGCAAATCTTTCAAAGCACTTATCCATGTTTGCCTTCAGCTTTTTGGTCATGCTAACTCCGTCCTCAAGCCAAACATTTTTCACCAACAGCTGTTTTGTTTTCTTACCATTTATAATCTCTGCCCTGCCTGCAAAACGTTCCCCAGATAGTATCGGCAAAACATAATAGCCATACTTCCTTTGGGCCTCCGGAGTATATATCTCCCATTTGTAATCAAAGTTGAAGATTGCCTTTATCAGTTTTCTATCCCAAAGCATACTGTCAAGAGGAGCAATAAGCTCTGTCCTTTCTTTCAGCTTTGGATTGCCAAGCACTACATCGATGAACTCCCTATCTGACGATAAACAGTAAAACCTGTCCTCTAGGTTCTCAATTTCAATTCCAACTATTTTATTCTCCCGGAGCAATTCATCAAAAACCAAGTTTCTTTCCGCGGATTTAAAACCCTGCATATAAATCCATGCGTCAGAAGGCTTGTTCCACATAAGACCGACAGCAGAAATCCTGCGCAGCACTCTCCATTTCATATATTCCAGTTCAGTTTTGTTAGGGTCTTCCGCAGCAAGTATATCCGGTGGAATATAATCCTCAGAGAGCGCATAATATTTATTTGTTCCATTCTTATGATGAACAATCAAATCTCCGCGGAAATACATAGTTTCTAAGGCAGCACGGGATAGTTTTGTCGGACTCCAATACCAGTCAACAGTCTCATTTAAGCCAATATCCTTTGAAGAAACGGGACCTTTTTCTCTTACGACAGCTTTAATTCCGCCAACAACAGCTTCAACTTCACCACAGCTTCGGGTGTTCTGCTTATGGGCATCACGGATTCGCGAAAAGTATTTCCAATCATCAATGCTTATTATTGAAAGGTTTTTGTCAAAATAATCTACCAGCTTTCTATCCTCATAAAGCAGATTATACAACATTTCTTTAGTAAAACCTTTTACCCTGGATTGAAGCACAAGTTCAGCATTCTTCCCGCATACATCTATCGGATCGTATTGAATGCATGCAGCTTGCTTAACAAAGTTACACACTCCCTGCTCAGCCGTAAACCTGTAATCACCTATTAGGCCTTGCTTCATCAATATAAATTGTCTTGCTTGCTTGTTTGAAAGAACATAATCAGGCATTTTAATCTCCTTTTATATCCTATTTCCACAGCATTACGAATGTGCCTGCTGTAATAAGCGCTCCGGCAACCAGAGTTTTTACAGTAAACTGTTCACCCAGGATGAAAAAAGACAGTATAAGAGTAAGAACGATACTGGATTTATCAATTGGCGCAACCTGTGATACATCGCCGAGGGATATTGCCTTATAATAAAATATCCATGACAAGCCGGTTGCCAATCCGGACAGGGTCAAGAATATCCAGTTCTGCCTTGTCAAACCCTTGATGCTGTACTGTCCCCCAGTTGCGAATACGATGCCCCAGGCCAAAAATATTATAACGACTGTGCGGATTGCTGTAGCAAGATTAGAATCCACACCTTTTATGCCAATCTTGGCAAGAATCGAGGTCAAAGCAGCGAACAACGCCGATAGTACTGCAAACAACTTCCACATACTTGACACCTCCACGCAGTAATTCTTATGATAATCCCATTATCAGGCAATATAATCTTAGTGTCAACAATTTGCTGATGGTGAAAAATAAGAGCCAGGCACAAGGCCATTCAGTTATTTGAGTAATCCTACTAAACAACCGGATAACCCCGGTGCCTGGCTCTTACCTATCAGATTCAAATTACCGTCAATCTTATTATTTGATGCAGGCTTTTAAAACCTTTAAGAATTCTTTGCAGTCCTCTTCATAGATTTCGCCCATGTTGGCAACCTGGAACATGCCCATGTCCATATATTTCCCTTTACCGGGATATACCACATAACCATGGTCCTCCATATCTTTTATGAACTTGTTCAGATCCTTGCCCTCCGGCAGGAATACGGAGGTAACGGTGTTGGACATATATTTTTCAGGGAGAAGCATCTTAAGACCCAAATCCTTAAGACCGGCACGGAGAATAGCGGCACATTTCTTGTAACGTCCGATCTGCTTGTCCAGTCCTTCTTCCAGGATGTTCGTCAGAGCTTTGTTTAATGCCCAGAAAAGAGTAACGTTCGGAGTGTTTGGAGTCTGATGGCTTTCTTTTGCACTTGCATAATGTTTTGCCAGGTTCAGGTAAACATTCTTGCCCTGTTCCTTAGTAATGGATTTCAGGACTTCTTCCTTTGCACATATATATGCGGAGCCTGGGAATGCACCAACGCACTTGCCGCCTACAGATGAAGTAAATGTAATGTTGTTATCAACTACATCAATGTACTCCCCGGCTGCAGCAGATACGGAATCTACATAAAACCACTTATTGTATTTCTTACATAAAGCACCCACTTCTTTGACCGGATTAATCATGCCGGTTGAGGTTTCATGGAACACCATAGCAACTACCTTGACCTTTGGGTTTGCAGCAATCAGTTTTTCTATCTTTGCCAAATCGGGATACTCTGCCCATTCGAAGGAAGCCTCTACCATAGGCACTTCATATTTTTTAAGTATCTCCTCCAGTCTTTCCCCAAATACACCGTTTTTTATCAGCAGTACTTCATCACCCTTTTTAAAAACAGAGGATAGTACTGTTTCGTTTGCGGATGTGCCGGAACCTGAGACTATTAAGGAATAGTAGCTGTCATCAGCATTGAACAGTTTATTGATCTTTTTTTGTGTGTCCATAAAAAGTGCCTCGAACTCCGGACTACGGTGACAGATGTCATAATGAAGCAGTGCCTCACGTACATTGTCCCTGACCATTACAGGACCCGGACTAAATAATTTTGATTTACTCAATGAAAAGCATCTCCTTTCAGATACTACATATATGTGAATTGTAATTTATGGTATAACATAGTTAATCTTGAATCCAGTTCTTTGCTCTTTCTACTGCCCTGTGCCAGTTATATAGAAGGGATTCCCTTTCATCAGCGCCCATCTTTGGTTCAAAACGTTTGGCCAACTTCCAATTGTTCGCAAGGTCATGGATGGATTCGAACTCACCGATACCCAGGGCTGCCAGATAAGCTGCCCCCAAAGCTGTGGCCTCATTGATTTCCGGAACATCCACGGGTATGCCTAAAATATCGGACTGGAATTGCATCAAGAAATTGTTGACTACAGCCCCGCCGTCTGCCCGCATGATTTTTATCGGGATGCTGGCATCCATGTTCATTATATCCAGATTGTCTTTCACCTGATATGCAATGGCTTCCAATGTAGCACGCACTATTTCCTCCCTCGAAGTACCACCGGTAATGCCAATCATCATGCCACGTGCGTAAGAGTCCCAGTGAGGTGCGGCAAGTCCTGCAAAGGCAGGAACAAAGTAAACTCCTCCATTGCCTTTGGCGGCTACAGCCATTTCCTCTATCTGTGAAGCATTATCAATAATCTTAATACCGTCTCTGAGCCATTGGACTGCTGCTCCGGCAATGTAGATACCACCATCTAAAGCGAAGGTCATCTTGCCGTTCAGGCCCCAGGCAACGGTAGTCAAAAGCCCATTTTTCGAATAAACCAGTTTATCCCCTGTATTCATGAGCATAAAGCATCCGGTTCCATACGTGGTTTTGATGCTTCCGGGAGTGTAGCAGGCCTGTCCGAACAGTGCAGCTTGCTGGTCTACCACAGAACCGGAGATAGGAATCTTTGCGCCGAAGAAATCCAAAGGATCGGTGTATCCATATATCATGGAGCTATCACAAATTTCCGGCAAAATGCGTTTGTCTATCCCGAGGATGTTTAAAATATCATCATCCCATTGTCCTGTATGGATATTGAGCAGCATGGTACGGGAAGCAGTGGAATAATCGGTGATATGTATCTGACCGTGAGTCATTTTCCAGATCATCCAGGTATCCAGAGTGCCTGCAATAAGCCTGCCTTCCCGGGCTTTTTCCTTCGCATCGGGAACATTATCCAAGATCCATTTGATTTTGGTCGCACTAAAATAGGAGTCAATCATTAAGCCCGTTCTTTCCCGGATCAATTCGCTGTATTTTTCTGCTAAAGAATCCGCATAACGGGCGGTACGGCGATCCTGCCAAACAATGGCATTGTAGATAGGAAGGCCGGTGAACTTATCCCATACGACTACGGTTTCCCCTTG
>JBLNDG010000065.1:0-47890 GCA_050261415.1 Caulobacteraceae bacterium
GCTCAGAACGATATCTTCCACTGATTCGGTTTTATAAAGTCTCTCTTGCAGGGCTGTGCTTACCCACCCTATAGATTTTCTTAATTCCCTCAAATCATATTCCCCAAAGGTCTTACCAAGCACTTGGATTTCCCCCTTTGAAGGAAACAGGTATCCGTTGACCAGGTCCAGCAGCGTGGTTTTGCCTGAGCCGTTTAATCCTAAGATTGCCCAATTCTCGCCGGCTTTTACCGACCAGTTCACATCTTTTAAAATGTACTTTGAATCACGGATAACTGAAACTTGCTTTGCTTCGATTATCAACTGCGTTCACTCCTTTATCATAATAAGTATTCCTTTTATAATAATAGATTTTTAGGGTAAAGTCACCCTTTTATTTATTTAGAAGCATCGACGAGACTAAAGCAATAGTTTCCCGTATTCAGTAATCTCACATCCGCCGCGAGTGCGGTTTATTATAATCGCCTTCTTCTGGGCGAGATATTGAAGGACACTGCGCATCTGACCTTCGGATAGTGTTATATCAGTAGCTTTTATTAATCTACATAATTTTGAACGTCCGATTTTGGGATTGGCATCAATTAGTTTAAGAACTTCTTTTCCTAAAATACTTATATCATCCGGTACAAAAGTTGAGTTATCGATAATATAGTGCGGCAGATCATTAATGGTAAGCTTGCCTTTTTCCTTGATGCAGGTCAAAAATTGGCAA
The DNA here is from genome assembly GCA_050261415.1 of Caulobacteraceae bacterium. Taxonomy (GTDB): domain Bacteria; phylum Bacillota; class Clostridia; order Lutisporales; family Lutisporaceae; genus JBLNDG01. The sequence goes on from JBLNDG010000065.1 coordinate 713, forward strand.
AGATTCATTACTTCTCTGGTATTGCCGGGCCAATTGTATGACATCAGAAAATCACAAAGACTTTCTGAGCAGATTGATTGAATTGTAAATTTCGAACTCTTCAATAAATTCTTTAAATAATATTGAAATATAACGGGTATATCATCACGTCTGTTGCGAAGCGGATCGATATAAAGCGGCATTATGCTGATGCTAAAAAACAGCTCATTCATTAATTTTCCTTCAGCGACTAATTTATATAAATCCTGTGTGGTAGAAGCGATAATCCTGATATCTATCGGGATATTTGTGGTGCTTCCGATGCGGCGGATTTTTCTTTCCTTGATGGCGCTTAACAATATAGGCTGATGTTCATAGGGAATATGTTCAATTCCATCAATAAACAGAGTACCGTTATTTGCCAGTTCAAGAAGTCCCGGTTTTCCCCCTTCTCTTGCTCCTGGAAAGGCTCCGTCTTCATACCCGAGCAGTTCTGTCTCAAAATAATTGGATATCAGGGTTGTAGTCGGAATGCTGATAAAAGGATGATCTTTCCTCGGTGAGCAATTATGAATGGCTCGTGCAAGGATTTCTTTTCCTGTGCCATTTTCACCGTGAATTACAACATTATAATTTGTAAGTGCTATTTTTTTTGCCTTTTCCAACATTTTCAACGCCGATGCATTGTTTGTGATAAAGTCCTCGAAACTGTAAAGAGAGGCAGATGCTACATTGGGACCTGCCTGCTGAGCAACGGTTTGTACTTCTATGGGTTCCGCCTTCATATCGTTAAGCATCATCATATAAAGATGCTGATGTGAATTCGAAGGAATTTCCACGGTTTTTACCTGAATCGTCAGCCCATTGGCATTTTTTACATACATTGTTGTTTTATAGGCAGATAGAAAAGTGGTGGGCAATGAATGGCTCTTTAATAAAACCTCCAAATCAGCATCTATCAGATATTGTTTTGTCAGGCAAAACAGTTTAACGAACTGGTTGTTAAATATTTTAATTATATTTGAATCGTTATACACACAAATACCGGTATCCAGGCAATTGATAATATCAGAGGTCAGCTTCTGGGTGCTCAACGAATTGGCGAGCTGATGATTTGATGATTTCATTATCTGGACCATATGTATAATGTAGTTTTTGGTTATTTCGTTAGACAGAGAAATAGGAAGATTAAAATGTAATGCAATCTCTTGTACGGTAGATATATCCACCATACGATTGCCGATGTCTATAACAGTAGGAATCCCTTGCGGAACAAGCTGAGGCTCTCCAACGGTAATTGCAAATTGAATGGAGTTATCATGTCTGGTACAACCCGGGTAAAAAGGTATATATGTATACTGGGTAAACCCCATTTCTTTTAGCTGTTCAATAACACTTAATGTAGAAGATTCCGTATCATTCACAAGATATACCTTTGAGTCGGGCGGTATGCTTAAAATTTTGCTCAAATATGCGTGATTTAATATTCTTGCGCAAATGATTGTTTTTATATTAGATGGAAGCATAGGCTGAACCAGATCAAGGGTATCTTGGGAAGAAAAAATCAAGAGGTCATATTTGTCCCAGTCAACGGATTCAAGATGGCTGGTAAATACTGCATCGACCTGAAGATACGGCCGGAGAATTGACTCTAAATAAGTATAAATACCGCTTTTGGTGGACCAATTTTGTGTAATAATCAGGATGCCTTTTTTCATCGGAAAGTTTCTCCTTTTTCATATATTAGGTTAATTATAAATCAAGTTTGCTGATTAAACAACCTAAATTCAATAAAACTGAAAATAATGACAATTGTAGAGCGAAAATCCTGGGAGAAACTTGAACTTAATAGTGGGTGGCGATATAATATGACAAATATCGACAAGGGGGAGCACTGATATCCTATACATTGTCGTGATAAAAATAGGTGAGGGAGGAAGAAATATGAAAAAAAATAGTTTAAAGAGAGCATTGGCGTTAGTGCTCAGTCTTGTAATGCTTTTTGTATTTACAGGCTGTACAGGAAAATCAAATTCCGAAGCGAGTGCTGGTAACGGCGCTGCTGCTGTAACACAGGGAACAGCAGACCAAATCGTAATAGCTCGTCTGACTGATGCCGCTTATCTGGATCCAAACGCGGAATCCATTGGCGGGGCAGAAGTCACAATCATGCAGCAAATCTATGAAGGCTTGGTTAAGTCAGGTGAAAAAGGTGATTCAATTGAGCCAAGTCTTGCAAAAGACTGGAACATCAGTGCAGACGGGCTGACTTATACCTTCAATCTTAAGCCGGGTATCAAGTTCTCTGACGGAACACCTGTAAAGGGTGAAGACTGGGTATGGTCCTTCTATCGTGCCAGGGATACCAAGACTTCCGCATATGCATACATTGCAGAAGCAATCGATAAAGTTGAAGCAACTGACACAACAGTTACTATCCATCTGAAGTATCCATGGGCTCCTTTCCTGGCAGACTTGTGCAACTTCAACATGGTTGTAGGCAGCAAGGCATATTTTGATAAGGTAGGCGCACAGGCATACAGCGATAAGCCGCTTGGTACAGGTCCATATATGCTGACCGAATGGGTAAAGGATGACCATATGCTTCTCGAAGCAAATCCGTTTTATCATGAAGCCGGATATCCAAAGACTAAAAAGATCAAGTTTACAGTTGTTAGTGATGATAACACACGTTTCATGCAGCTCCAGGCCGGACAGGTCGACATCGTAAGTGACCTGCCGTTTACAATGGCAAATATGGCAGAAAGCGATTCCAATATCAAGCTTGATGTATTTAAATCGACTCAGATTCGTTATTTGATACTCAATACAACACAGCCTCCATTCAATAATCAGGCTGTCAGGAAGGCATTGGAGTATGCCCTTAACAAGAAGGAAATGGCTGAAGTAATTGCCGGACAATATGGTGGACCTGCTGTGGCATTGGTATCTGAAGCAGAAGGAAAATGGTCCAATACTGATTTGAAGGTTGAAGAATATGACCCGGCAAAAGCAAAGCAAATGCTTGCCGACGCAGGCTTCCCCAACGGTGTGGATTTTACACTGACAATCAGATCCGGTTCGGAAGTATACGAACAGATAGCTACTTTGATTCAGGCCTCTGTTAAGGATGCCGGCTTCAACTGTAAGATCGAAAAGCTGGAAAGCGCTGCAGTCCGGGAGAAATATGAAGCTCTGACACATCAAGCGACTATACTTATGTGGATAGATGATATCATTGACCCTTCAGGCGTATCCGGCTGGACAGTAGATTACGATCAGTGCAAGGCATGGTATACAGGATTGAATGATGAAGCGCTTGATAAGCTGAATACAGATGCAAGCAAGGAAATGGATGAAGCTAAACGTATAAAAATGTACTGGGACATTCAGTCAAAAATCAAAGACAATGCAAATGTAATGCCTTTGTTTAAAAATGGCTTTGCGTATGCATCACAAAAATCGGTTCAAGGCTTATATGTTAGCCCGTTTGGCGTAATGGAATGTGCAAAGCTGACCAAGACGAAATAGGAACCTTTATATAAATAAGTAGCTGGTGAAAGGAAAGCTGAATCTTTTGGATTTCAGCTTCCTTTTCTGGTTATTAGCTGTTTAAGTCCAAAGAATGAGAGGTGGAGTACTTGCATCAGCTAAACTATATATTAAAGAGAATACTCCAGATGATTCCGGTCCTCATTATTATAAGCATCATGGTATTCATGATCATCCGCTTGATTCCGGGCGATCCCGCAAAGCTTATTTTGGGAGATAAGGCACCGATTGAAGCTATTGAAGCATTAAGGGATAAGCTGGGCTTGAATGACTCCTTGCTGGTACAGTATGTACGTTTTATTCAGGGAGTGTTTAGACTGGACCTGGGAAATTCACTGAAATTTTCAAGACCTGCGATTGAATTAATAAAAGAACGCATTCCCGTTACACTCATGCTAACTCTGATGTCAACAGCAATTTCCATTTTGATAAGCTTCCCGATGGGGTACATGGCAGGTATGCACAAGGATGGTTTTTTCGATAAGGTGGTCAGGACGGGAACGTTAGCCACCATCGCTATGCCAACCTTTTGGGTTGGACTGCTTCTAATGATTCTTTTCGGAATCCAGTTGAAGTGGCTGCCGGTTGGGGGATTTGGAGAAGGATTTTTGGGGCATGTTCAGGCTCTGCTTCTTCCTGCATTCACCCAATCCCTTATGACATCTGCATTAATTATCCGGAATGTGAGAAATTCTGTTGTAGATATTATGAGTCTCGATTATGTCGATTTTGCGAGAAGCAAGGGCATCAGTGAAAAAGCAGTTAAGAACAGGCATATAATGAAAAATGCGATGATTTCTACCGTAACACTTTTATCAATGCGTATGGCTTATATGTTGGGTGGAAGTGTCATTATCGAAACGGTGTTCGCGCTGCCGGGCATAGGAAAGTTGACCTTGGATGCAATCTTTGCGCGTGATTATACAGTGGTTCAGGCAAATGTGCTGATCTTTGCACTGGTAGTTATGATAATCAATCTGTTGACAGATGTGTTGTATTCATTCCTGGATCCACGCATTAAATATTAAGGGGATGAGTACATGAAAAAGCTAAATGAATTTAAGAAAAAGAAAAAATCCTTCTTGTTTAGCCGGACGTCGCTGATTGTGGGTATGGCAATTATAATCATTGTTATTATTATGGCACTTTTCCCCCAGCTGTTTACCAAACTTGATCCGACAGCAGTAGATATCAAGGCTCGTCTTGCCTCGCCTTCAGCGGGTCATCCGTTTGGAACCGATAATTATGGCCGGGATATATTCAGCCGTGTCGTACATGGAGCAGGGATCGATCTGATGATGGGAGTCGTAGGTACGCTGATTCCCTTTGTGCTTGGCGGAATCTTCGGCATGCTGGCCGGATATTACGGAGGCGTTTTGGATAGTATTCTGATGCGAATTATTGATGTTCTTATGGCATTCCCCTTCACTATTTTGGTAATTGTCATAGTAACCATATTGGGGAATGGAATTATCAATGTGTACATTGCTTTATGGATTGTGGGCTGGATAGCATACGCGAAGCTGGTCCGTGGAGAAGTCCTTGTGCTGAAAAACTCTGATTTCATTCAGGCGGCAATTATTGCCGGTTTCACGGATCGAAGGATCCTGCTGAGACACATGCTTCCGAATGTAATCAGTTCAGCGGTCGTTTATGGAGTATCCGACATCGTGCTCTGCATGCTGACCGGCGCCAGCATGAGCTTCCTTGGACTGGGTGTCCAGCCGCCTACACCTGAGTGGGGAGCGATTATGAATGAAGGCAAGAGCTATATAAGCTATGCATGGTGGATAACATTTTTCCCGGGATTGGTTATGGCTGTAACGGGAATTGGGTTTAGCCTGTTGGGAGATGGTTTGACCGATTTCCTGAGAAGGAAGGGAAGGTAAACTATGAAGAAGCTATTGGAAGTAAAAAATCTGAAAACACATTTCATAACAAGGGAAGAGACTGTGAAATCAGTGGATGGTGTATCCTTCGATGTATACGAGGGTGAGACTTTTGGACTGGTTGGAGAATCCGGATGCGGAAAAAGCCAGACTTGCCGTTCCATTCTGAGGCTAATCAAGAAACCGGGAAAAATTGTAGACGGACAAATTCTATATAAAGGTAAAGACCTGATTTCAATGGATGAACGCCAGATGAGGAAAATCCGCGGCAGGGAAATTGCTGCGATATTTCAGGAACCAATGACATCACTGAATCCGGTATTGAAAATAAAGAAACAGATACTTGAAGTCTTCGATGGTACGGATATGACCGCGCAGGAGAAATATAACCGTGCGATTGATTTGATGAAGCTGGTTGGCATACCTGCACCGGAGCAGCGCCTGGAGGATTACCCGCACCAGTTTTCAGGCGGTATGAGGCAGCGTGCAATGATCGCGATTGCACTTGGAGCAAATCCTAAACTGCTGATTGCGGACGAGCCTACTACTGCATTGGATGTAACCATCCAGGACCAGATCATGTCACTTATAAACGACCTTAAAAAGAAACTGGATATGAGCGTCATTCTGGTTACTCATGATATGGGTGTAATTGCACAAATGTGCGACCGGATAGCGATCATGTATGCCGGACATATCGTGGAAATGGCAGATACGGTAACTTTATTTGCAAAGCCACGTCACCCTTACACCTATGCACTTATGAGTTCCATTCCGGATCCAAACAGGGCAGGGACAGTTCTCAAGACGATTGAAGGTACTCCGCCTGATCTGGGCAATCTTCCTCCCGGATGTCCTTTTGCAAAGCGATGTTCATTTAAAGTAGAACGTTGTCTGACAGAAAACCCGACACTGGCTGAATATGAGACAAATCACCTGGTCAGCTGTCACTGCATGGATAAAACCGAGCATTTTGAAGGGATTATTCCGGTCTCCAGAATAAGTGGACAGGAGGGACAGGCAGAATGAGTCAAACTGAAATAGAAAACAGAGATAATATAGTAGTGGAAGTAAACAATCTGTGTACCTGGTTCCAGGTAAAGCGGGAGATAACGGATGTAATTGGCAGAAAGCCTGTGAAATACGTAAAAGCGGTAAATGATGTCAGCCTTTGCGTATATCAGGGCGAAAACCTTGGCTTGGTTGGGGAGTCGGGCTGCGGAAAGAGCACATTGGCTAAAACAATTATCAGGCTTCACCATCCGAATTCCGGACAGATAAAAGTAAACGGGACAGACATTACTCATATGAAGGGGAAGAGCCTGAGAGCGATTCGTGTTAATATGCAGATGATATTTCAGGATCCTTATTCATCCCTTAATCCGCGTATGACGATTTATGAAATTATTGAAGAAATTATTAAGGTGCATCATGTAGTTCCAAAGGAGAAGGTTGAAGAGAGGGTATACGAATTGCTGGAAATGTGCGGATTGAGCCGTGAGCTTTCACAGCGCTATCCGGGAGAATTTTCGGGTGGACAGAGGCAGAGGGTAGGAATTGCCCGGGCTTTAGCACTAAATCCAAGCCTGATTATCGCTGACGAACCTGTATCTGCCCTTGATGTTTCAATTCAGGCACAGATCATCAATTTGTTGACGGAGCTGCAGAAAAAACTGCAGCTGACCATAATATTCATATCCCATGATTTGCGGGTGATCCGTTATATCACACAGAGAACAGCAGTGATGTACCTGGGTAAAATTGTTGAAATGGGAAAAACAGAAGAGCTGTTCCAGAAACCTCTTCATCCATATACGGATATTTTGTTAAAAGCGAGCCCGAAATTGGATCCGACCAGGAGAAGCAAGGATTATGCGATTCAGGGCGAAGTGCCGAGTCCGATTGATGTACCGGATGGGTGCCTTTTCCATCCAAGATGCCCGCGCTGCACTGAACAGTGTAAAGTGAAACAGCCGGAGTTGATAGAAGCATCCCCTGGGCATTTTGTTGCATGTTACTTATATGAAGATAAAAAATAGATAGGAAGGTGTGTAAAGATGAGGTTAGCGAAAATTACGTGGCCCAAAGCTGAACAGTATTTCAAGGCAAATGATATGGTATTGATCCCCATTGGGAGTACGGAATGCCATGGGCGGCATATGCCCTTGGGGACAGATGTACTGATCCCGGAGAGGATAACAGAACTGATCGAAGAAAAGAGTGACATACTGATTGCTCCCATGATTCCTTTCGGTGCCTGCCAGAGTCTGGCGCCATATCCCGGTACCATCCACATTGATCCGGAGATACTATATCTCTATGTAAAACAGGTCGTGGACAGCTTATACCGTCATGGAGCCAGAAAAATCATCTTTCTGAACGGGCATGGAGGGAACATCAATCCTCTTGAGCGGATTGGGCTGGAATATGAAGAAAAAGGCGCCATGGTAGTCCTTCTGAACTGGTGGCTCATGGCGTGGGACATGAATCCTGCATGGAAGGGCGGACATGGTGGTGGGGAAGAAACCGCCGCAATCATGGCTATTGATTCATCTCTTGTGGACCGTACGGAAATTGGCGGCCCTCTAAAAATGAAGGACGTCAATGAAAACATAGTGGCAACAGGCTTTCGTTCTGTTAGGTTTAAAGGGGTTGAAATTGAATTTCTCCGCAACACTCCCAATGTAACCGACAATGGCTGGATCGGTATTGATCATCCAAATACGGCAACAAAAGAGTGGGGGATAGAAATGATACACAAGACTGCCGATTACATTGTTGACTTTATTAAAGAATTTAAAAAGGTAGAAATTTAAGAAGAAAATACAGCTTTATATAAAAAAGAAACGGCATAGGAGAGAATCAATGGATAAAAAGAATACGTTAGCAATGATATCAGATATTTCTAATGCAAAGGGGATATCCGGGTTTGAGGATGAGACAGTGAATGTAATCCGTGCCTATTCACAAAAATGCGGCGAACAGAAGGAAGACAGCCTGCGTAATTTTTATATCTACCGGAAAGAAAACCAGGGAAAAAGACCGGTTGTACTCCTTGATGCACACAGTGATGAAATCGGATTTATGGTGCAGTCCATCCAGTCCAACGGGACAATCCGGATCATGCCTATCGGAGGGTGGGTAACGAGCAATATTCCTGCACATTTGGTGTGGGTAAGGAATGCAGAAGGGGATTACATCCGTGGAATTGTAGCAAGCAAACCGCCGCACTTCATGAGTGAAGCGGAACGGAAGGCACCGCTGGAAATGAGCAGTATCACCGTTGATGTAGGAGCAGTTTCCTACAGTGAAACCGTTGAGAAATATAAAATCCGCTTGGGAGCACCTATTGTCCCGGATGCGGTATTTGAGTACGACGAAAAAAACGATATCATGATTGGAAAAGGCTTTGACTGCCGGCTTGGTTGCTCAGCTGTTGTCAGTACGCTGCAGGAGTTGGCCGGTTGCAAACTGGATGTGGATATTGTAGGAGCAATTTCTACACAGGAAGAGGTCGGCGTGCGTGGGGCAACGGTCACAGCGAGAACGGTAAAACCGGATGCGGCAATTGTATTTGAGGGATGCCCGGCAGATGATACCTGTGTTGATGAATATGCTGTACAGACTGCTATTAAGAAGGGGCCGATGCTTCGTCATATTGATGCCAGAATGATAACGAATCCGAGATTTCAAAGATATGCGCTTGACATGGCAGAAAAAATGCAGATACCTGTGCAAGACGCAGTCCGCTTCTCTGGTTCTACAAACGGCGCAGCCATCCATCTGTCTGAGCAGGGAATACCGACAATAGTAATCGGTATTCCGGTCCGTTATGCACATACACATTATGGAATATCTTCCTTTGAAGATTATGCAAATGCAGTTCAGCTGGCTTGCGAGATATTGAAGCGGATCAGTAAAGAAACAATCGAAGGATTTTGATTATGAGAGGAAAAGTTGCACTGCAGGATAAAGAGCTTAAGGTCAGTAATTATTTTATTTAAGTGAAAAGGGGTGAGAGAAATGGAACAGATGAATGCATGGCTGAAATATGATGAATCACAGCTAAAAGAATTAACAGATTACTGTGAAGGCTATAAAAAATATATCTCTGTATGTAAAACAGAACGCGAATGTGTAGCTGAGACTATCCGCCAGGCAGAAAAAAAGGGATATCGTGATTTGAAAAAGATCATTCAGGAAAATAGGACAGTAAAAGCAGGAGATAAATTATACTTTAACAATATGGATAAGGCATTGGTTTTATTTCTGGTTGGCAAGGAACCGATTGAAAAAGGTATGAAAATCCTGGGAGCACATATTGATTCCCCCAGAATTGATATCAAACAAAACCCATTATATGAAGATACAGGTTTGGCAATGCTGGATACGCATTATTACGGTATGATAAAAAAATACCAGTGGGTAGCACTGCCTTTGGCAATTCACGGTGTTGTAGTAAAGAAGAACGGAACCAAGCTCGAAGTGGTCATCGGTGAAAGTGAAAATGATCCGGTTATAGGTATCAGTGACTTACTGGTCCATCTTTCCGGCAAACAGTTGGAGAAGAAAGGTTCTCTGGTAGTGGAGGGTGAAGACCTGGATGTTCTATGCGGAAGCATTCCATTGAAGGACGGGGAGAAGGATGCAGTAAAAGCAAACATTAAGAAGCTTTTGAAGGAAAAGTATGAAATAGAGGAAGAAGATTTTCTGTCTGCCGAGTTGGAGATAGTGCCCGCGGGTAGTGCCAGGGATTATGGCCTGGATAGAAGTATGATCATGGGATATGGACATGACGACCGTGTTTGTGCCTATACTTCTTACACAGCTCTTTTCGAAACGGAAGAGGTAGATAGAACCTGTGTATGCCTTTTGGTGGACAAGGAGGAGGTTGGCACAGCCGGTGCAACAAGTATGCAGTCCAGATTTTTCGAAAATGCAGTTGCAGAATTGATAAACTGCATGGATGAATATTCAGACTTGAAGCTTCGCAGGGCGATGGAAAACTCAGAAATGTTTTCTTCCGATGTCAGTGCTGCATTTGATCCTCTTTATCCTTCGGTAAATGAAAAGAAAAATTCAGCTTATCTGGCAAAAGGGCTGACCTTCAATAAATATACCGGCCGCGACGGAAAAATGCTCTCAAATGATGCCAATCCGGAATTTATCGCGGAGATCCGCGCTATTATGGAAAAGCATAATGTATCATGGCAAACCGCAGAACTGGGAAGAGTGGATGAAGGTGGCGGCGGAACAATTGCAAAATTCATGGCTGTTTATAATATGCAGGTAATCGACAGCGGAGTGCCGGTTCTTAATATGCATGCCCCCTGGGAAATTGTCAGCAAAGCAGATGTATTTGAGGCTAAAAAAGGATATCTGGCTTTCCTGAAAGAAGCATAGACCCGGTAAACAGTAAAGCGAATTATTACGGATTATCATTTTCTCCAAAATCACCGGTAACAAAATAAGAAGCTTGCGATTTGACGAGGAGCTGTCCCTGCTCGTCAAATATCTCCCCTGCCGCCCGCATTATAGTTTTTCCGCTGCTGATAACCTCACCGACTGCTGTAAGCTTGCTTCCCTTAGGTGCGCTTTTTATATAGCTGATGTTCATATCAATGGTTACTACCCGCTTCCCCAGAGTTAAGCAGGCAGTCCCCATGGCTATATCTGAAATCGAAGCTAAGGTGCCGCCGTGTACAGTACCATAAAAATTGCTGTGTTTTTCAGTAGTTTTTGTACTAAAGCTGCATTCCCCCTCTGCAAGTTCATCAATTTGTAGTTCAAGAAAGTTTTCAAGGATAGGGGTTTGGGTGATTTCCTTGAAATATTTACAAAGCCACGAAAGGTACTCTCGGGCCATGAACGATACCTCCAATAATTATTATATTATTAAATAGTATAATATATTTAGGGAACAAAATAAATTGGATAAAAGCCAGGTACATAGGCTGTATTTTAATAACCTTTGCACCTGGCATTTGTCATTATTCTTTAATCTGGCTCGGATGCTTCTTGAAAAAGTCGACTCTTGGTTCAAGGAACTTAAGCTTGTGCTCGGCCGGGTTATTCATAAAGGCATATACCGGTTCGAAAATATTGTCCCAATTCCAAAATTCCTCTCCGAGGTCAAGGTATTCAAGCACCATTTCCGTTCCAACCGGGGCAATCGGGTGCATAAGAACAACCGCTGTCCTAACCATATGGAAGGTATCAACCAATACTTGTTTGTGGAGCTTCATATCGTTATCGGCTTCCGCCTCTCTGATGTTCTTGGACCAGTACTTGTTAATGCTGCGGATGTAGGTGTCCATAAGGTTCATTACCTGGTGAAAATCACACTTGTACATAAGTTTTTCATATTCGAGGATGGCGTTGCGGGACTCTGCAAGAATATCACTGCTGCTGGCTTTCTTATCAAGGAAAAGGATGTGATTGTTAACAATCAGCTCAGGGAGCTGCAGTTCACCCTCCGGTGGATCCACTGAAGGATCTTTGCCCTGTGTCCCCATAAAGATGGCCATTTCTGCAGGCCCATAGAAGTATACATTATCCTCGCCCATGAACTGATATACCTTGGAGTCCTTGGAGCACCACCAGTCCTTCCATGTGCTTATGTCCTTTTTTTGAAGCTCAAGGCAGGCCATGGTAAAAGATATCGGAGCCCAAAGGGATTCAGGCCATACCCAGACGGTCAGATTTTCCAGTCCCTCGAGGGCCGGTGCCGGAACTCCCCATTCTATGTTGCCGGTCAACCTGAAAGGCACCAACGTTTTGCCTGTGCAGTACCGTATTGAATTCGCGGCAAATGCTCCGCAGGCTTTCTCTCTTTTTTCCAGACTGTCGAAAACCAAAGTAACCGAAGTCTTGTTTTCTTCATCGCGCAGAGAATATTCAGGAAGACTATCCTTTATAGCGTTCACCAAATCCAGCTGATCCCTTTTCAGATATATGACAGGAGGCTCCAAAAATTCCCGGATACTTTTCTGAACAAAGTTTCTGGAAGCTGGGTGCTCTTCCAGTTCTTTCACCCACTGCGACAAAAGGCTGTGAAAACTGTCAAGCTTCAAGTACCAGTTCGTAACATCCCTCATTTCCGGTTTCTTTCCTGTGATGGTGCTTTTAGGATTTAAAAGCTCTACAGGCATATATTGATGTCCCAAAGAGCACTCATCCGCGTAGCCTCTTTCGGAAGTACAGCCTGCAATGGGGCATTGGCCTACAACCTGACGTCCGTTGAGAAAAACCCCAAGCTCGGTATCATAAAATTGTGATGTAGTCATTTTAACAAGATGACCGTTTTCGTATAATCTTCTGATGAAGTTAGAGGAAACCTCGCGGTGAATCCCAGCAGCAGGTCCGAAGCTGGAGGCCGCAAAAAGGTTAATGTCTACATGATAGAAATCCAAAACTTCTTTCTGTTTACTGTGGTTAAGCCGGACAAAATCATCGATAGTGCCCTCAAATGCTCCGCTGCCGACTAACTTCCTGTAATGCTCAAATATTGGAGAGCCATAGCAATCGGTTCCTGAAACAAAGATCACATTTTCTTTTCCTATGCGGTCCCTTAAGAAGCGGGCAAAAGTATCTGCATGTATAAAAACTCCGCCTATATGCCCAAGATGAAGCTCTTTGTTGCCATATGGCATCCCGGCTGTGACAACTGCGCGTTTTGGAAATTCAGGTCTATTTTCTGTCATTTAAATCATCCTTCCAATCATAATCAATAATTATATCCGTATAAACTGTATTAAAAAAGCTCTCACCTCCAGGAATATATCCTGGGGACGAGAGCTTATGCTTCGTGGTACCACCCCGGTTTACCGTTGTCTTGCGGCAAAGGTCTTATCTAGTACGTCACTCTTAACTGTGATTATACTATAGCACGGTAACGGGTGCAGCCGTTGCAGCCTACTATCGGTTTCGGTGCAATGCTCCAAGGCTTGTTCAGCTAATTCCGCAACTCCCATTCTCATCAACCAGGGTTTTCTGTAGATGAAGAAATCTAGCTTACTATCCCTTTTCATAGCATTTATATTTTATAGGGGGGTATTACAATGAACATTACACCGGTTTCTACAGAATCAAATGCCGGAATTTCATCACTGAGCGGCAATAATATTATAAAGCTGCTGGAAAAGCAGAAGGAGCAGCTGCAGGAGCAAATACAAAAAACTAATGAAAGCAAGCTGGATGATAAGGCAAAGCAGGATAGAATCAAACAGCTGCAAGCCCAAATACAGCAGATAGACATGGAGATCCAGCAAATGCGAAGTGAAAGGCTTAATAGAAATAATGCCAGAAAAAATGTGGCAATTGATTCCCAAACTACAGTTAATAACATAAGTGGGGATAGTGCGGAAAATAATTTATCCGGTATGAATGATTTAATACAAGCAGCTTCTTCCTACTCGAATATGAAAATGCTTAAAAACACCAAAAATAAAATGCAAAATAGCGGGCAGATCATAAAAACAGAAATTAAATTGGACGGATTTACAACTGAATATAAAGAAAAAAGTCTGCAAAGCATCGAGTCGAAAACGAAGGCATTAGACAAGAAGCTTAGAGATGCAGTTCAAACAACCCAAGAGCACATTAACAAATCCGCCAAACGTGAAACTAATGAAGAAGGCAAACCAGTGGGTGAAAAAGAAAGCAGCATGAACCAGGAGTTAAGGAAAAAGCCGGCAGCATATTTAAAATTCGATATAAAGGTTTGATTCAACAATTAGTGTCAGGCGCCACAGTTAATAAGGGTAACTCTGGTGTTTGGCACTTTTTTATTAGCGGACATTCTACATGGTAGAATCAGTCAAAAGCGAGTAGGTTCGATGCCTCCGAGTTTTTATTAGTTACTTTTTTGAAACTATATAGCTAAAATGTAACTACTTAAAAAAAGATACTTAACATGTTACAATAAAAACTAATATTTATTTTGCATATAGGAGGTCTATATTATTAAACAGTAGTCGGTAAAAGCGGATAGGAGCAGCGTGTATTAATAATTCAATTAGTAGAAGGAGGACGGCACTAATGGAGAAATCAAAGGTTTATTTTACCAACATGAGAACAAAGCCTGGAATGGGTATACTTGATAAGCTGGAAAGGGTTGTGAAAGCAGCAGGTATTGAAAAGATCGACTTTAAGAATAAATTTGCCGCTATCAAGATTCACCTGGGCGAACCCGGTAATCTTGCATACTTAAGGCCAAACTATGCAGCTGTTATAGTAAGAATCATAAAGGAACTCGGGGGTTTGCCGTTTTTAACCGATTCAAACACGCTTTATACCGGAAGGAGGTCTAATGCGGTAGATCATTTGCAGTCTGCAATGGAAAACGGATATAATTGTATCGCAACGGGCTGCAATGTAATCATTGCTGACGGACTGAAGGGAACAGATTATAGAGAGATAGAAATCAATCAAAAGCATTGCAAAACAGCAAAAATAGGAACTGCTATAGCAGATGCTGATATTATAATCTCAATGAATCATTTCAAGGGTCATGAGATGACAGGCTTCGGCGGGGCTATAAAAAATATCGGTATGGGATCCGGCTCCAGGGGAGGGAAGCTTGAGATGCACTCCGCCTCAAAGCCGGCCGTTAATAAGAAGAACTGCAGATCCTGCGGACAATGTATTAAAAGCTGTGCTCAAAAAGCAATTAAATTTGACGATGGCAAAAAAGCAGACATCAATTTTGATGCCTGTGTCGGATGCGGGCAATGTGTTGCAGTATGCAGATTTGATGCAGTAACAATAAAATGGGATGAAGCAGCTGATACTGCTAATGAAAAAATTGCAGAATATGCATATGCCGTAGTCAATGGGAAACCTGCTTTTCACATTAACTTTATAATGAATGTATCTCCATACTGCGACTGCTGGGATACCAATGACATGGCCATAGTTCCTGATATAGGGATTGCTGCATCCTATGACCCCATTGCTTTGGATAAAGCCTGTGTAGATATGGTAAATGCTGCACAAGCAGTGCAAGGCTCTATTCTTGAAGATAAGCATTATCATGAGGGGGATAAATTCTCCCATATCCACAGCAATACGGATTGGAAAACCGGTCTTAAGCATGGTGAAGAAATAGGACTTGGCACTATGGAGTATGAATTAATAACGTTATAAAAAAAACCTCCGTTCTTGATATATTAATCAAAAACGGAGGCTTTCTTTTAGCCCCATTGTGCTCCCCACAGCTTCAACTGCTTTACGATAGGCTTAAGGCTCTCACCCTTTTCTGTCAACGTATATTCTACAGTGGGGGGAATGGTGGGATAAGCTGTCCTTACCAGAATACCGTTTTTCTCCAACATTTTTAAACGTTCCGTTAACGTTTTGGGACTAATACCATGTAGGGACTTTCTCAATTCGCCAAATCTCTTGGTTCCCTCAAACAAATCCCTCAAAATTAGAAAGGTCCATTTACCATCAAGCACAGCCAAAGCCTTTTCTATAGAACATTCAACATTTTCAGGACAGTAATCCGATGGGTTTTCTTTCATATAAAAACCTCCAAATGCATTGAATCAAATATTAGTTCATTTTGTATAATTATATTACGAAAAGATATATCGGTAAATATAAAACTGATATAAATGATATATGAAGGGTGATAGCCTAAACAAAAATTGACTTTTTTTAGACGCTACTTATATATAATTCTCAAAAAAGGGGGGTTGTATATCATGAATGTCAAAGCTATGGCGGAAGATTTAAACTGTGTCTTAAATTTGAGAAGACATATAGTGGGTGTCAAATTTATTTTTAACAAAGAAGAGTATGAACTTTCACATGCTCCACAGGTAAGATACAAGCTGTCATATTGCAATATGGTTAAGTTAGCTGCATCAGGTAAAAGCTTTAAAGCAGATCTCAACAATTTTTTATGTATTGGCTCGGCGAAAGCACTTGGCTTGATAAAACCGGATTCAAACGCGATTTCGGGTAATGTTTATTATTCCTTTGGGCTTTATGACAGCTTATGTACTGCTAGAAATGTGCAAAAGGATGTAACATTTTTAGATCATCAGGCGTATGGAGTTGTTGTTATGCCTTTGGAAAAGTTTGAAGCTCAGCCGGATGTAGTCATATATATAGTAAATCCGTATCAAAGCATGAGAATATTGCAGGGATATGCATTTCATCATGGGGCGGCAAAGAATATAAAAATAGTGGGCAATTCCGGTATGTGTTCTGAATGTACGGCAACTCCGTATGATAAAAATGATATGAATTTGTCTCTTCTTTGCTCTAACACGAGGTTTGCTGCAAAGTGGAAGGATGATGAAATTGGCATTGGTATGCCATTTAACATGTTTGAAAAAGTTTACGATGGAATAATAAAAACAATTGGGCCATGCGAACCAAATGAAAGGAAAATGAGGATTAGTGAGAGGTGCAAAGCAATAGGCAGGGAAATGGATATCAGTTTAGACAGCAACTATTTTAGAACCACTTCAAAATAGTGCAAAAGTGGAAATGCGCAAGAAATATAGATAAGTATCGGATGCATGAGTTGCTATGTTATTATATCCGGCACTTTTTAATTGAAGAGCAGCAACCTCTATGGTAATATTAGGATATTGAGGAATTATCCGTTATAACCATGGAGGTTTTTTGTTTTAATACCAATGGTGGAGGATATATAGAAGAGAGGTGCCGTATTGTTTAAAGATTTACCGGGAAATATTAAGGTGAGGCTGTTTACATCCTTCTACACAAGGATTATTGCTGTGTCTATAATGCCCTTTATGGCGTTGTTTTTCTCGGATCGCTTGGGAAAAGTCTTTGCAGGGATATTTTTACTGGTTACTACACTAGTCAGTTTCATTTTTAAACTCTGGGGCGGTTATATTGCTGACAGGACCAGGCGAAAGAAAGTGCTGGTTATAGCAAACAGTTCCTGTGCACTGGTTATGGTACTGATGACAATATGCCTGCTTCCTTCCAATGATTTCATATCTACTGCCATCCGGGACAAGAATTACCTGAAGTATGTCATAGGGCTGATTTTTTTCTTTTCTGCGGAGTTCAGCGTATCAAACTATATCGGTATCAGGCTGAAGGAAACCTTCAATACCATTAGCCTTTTCGGGTTACAGATTGACGGAGTGCGGATGATGAGCGCCATCACTATTGAGAATACATTGGTGGTTATTTCCCTGACCTTTCTTATCAGTTCCTTAATGGAGCGGGTTTCAAAGCCAAAGTCGTACCTGTTGGGGATAATGTTTTATGGGTCGGGTTATGCTGCATTAAATGTGGTTAACACATGGTACGGAGTTTTGATATTCGGTTTACTGGCAGTAATAGGTGAGCTGACCTGCGTGCCGATCCATATGACTGAACAGGCGAAGCTGATCCCTGATGACAAATTTCGGGGAAGAGTTGAAAGGCGTGAAAAGTGCAGATGTGGGTCAAGATGCTTAGTTGTAAATAGCAATTTTTCAGAAAGAAGTGGAGTTAATTGAAGAAACTATACGGAGTTCAAACAGTCATTCATTTTTTTGTCGGCATAGGTGCACTATTTGGAGGTACACTGGGAATTACCGATCCTTATGGCACATTGTTCGGAATGCCGACTGAAGTGCTTAAAAGAGGCCCTTTTACAAGCTTTCTAATTCCCGGTCTGTTCTTATTCATTGTTATTGGTGTAGGACATTTGGTTGCAGGCGTGGCTGTGAAACGCAAAATGAAATTCCACCCCTATATAAGCGGCAGCGTCGGCTGTATATTAATGGCCTGGATACTGATCCAATGCTATATGCTGCGGAATATTAACCCGCTGCATGTTATTTTTTTCCTGATTGGCTCGCTTGAAAGCATAATCGCTTTATATTTCCTTATAAAACTGAAGCTGTTTCCATTCAACCAATAAGTTTCAGACACCATTTGGTGTCTGGTGTTCGTTTATGGCTCTTTTAAAATTGTTTATAAATGCTTTATTTCAGTTTTAAAATTTAGTTTTATACTGACTACATCAAACAAATTAGGAGGTTGTTCCAATGAACAAAATTAAAACTATTTATGATGTAGTCAAGAAAATGAAAGACAAGGATTCATTCAAGGGTACACTAAAGGCAGAAGGCTTGAAGGACCAGGAGAAGATATTCAGCGTCAATAATACATTCGAAAGAAGCAGCAAGGATGGGGAGCTGCATTCCTTTCATGAACATCACCACGGGGTGTACACCGTGGGTGTGAAAGAGGGAGTAGGCAGATTAATGACTGTATTGGGAATATTGAGTAGTATAAAGCTTGATGAAAATAAGGACGGATCGGCAGTGCTTACTTTGAAATCTGCCGATATTCCGCAGGACATCAGGAACACTATCCATGAAAAGATGAAGAATGCCCGTGAACAACATAAACACATGGGCGAAAATGATCAGCAGCATATATTTATGAAGGAATTCCATGACATGGAGAATTCGGATTTTGCCCTGAACGTGTATATAAACAAGGATAGGGAAATTGACAGGGTAACAGTTGATGTTAAAGGCGAACAGAAAGATGATAACAACGAAAGGCATGGTATGAAATTGGCAGCTGAGTTGTGCCTTGAATGGTAAGAGTGTGAGGCATATGGGGATATTCTCCGGTTTGGGGGATGTCCCCGTTTTGTTCAGTATTGGAGGATTTTTGGAATTCTTTTTCCTTCGTAAGCTGGAAAGCAGGATATTTACCCCCATAGACAAGCTGAAAAACGGCCTGGGAGAAATTGCAAAAGGTAATTATAATATAAAAGTAGAGAGAAGCGCACGAAATCAAATTGGTCTGCTCATAGATACCTTTAATGAAATGTCACAGAAGCTTCAGGAAAGTGAGAGAATAAAGGCTGAATATGAAGAAAACCGAAAAATGCTTATAGCAAACATATCACATGATCTGAAGACTCCGATAACATCCATCCAGGGATATATTGAGGCTATTGCGGAGGGAAATTCCGTTCCTCCTGAAAATATTAATAAGTATTTGAAAATCATACACAATAACACTGCATATATGAACAAGCTTATTGATGACCTTTTTCTTTTTTCAAAGCTGGATATGCAAAAACTTGAGTTCCAATTTGTGACTGTTAGCGTGCGGCCTTTTGTCAATGATTTAATGGAGAAATTCAAGCTTGAGCTTGAGGAAAGGGGTATTGCGTTTGATTATCGTGACAACCTGGAGGAGGATTGCACTTTCAATATAGACAGGAAAAGGCTTCACCAGGTATTTGTGAATATTATTGGAAATGCGGTAAAATACGGGCCTGAACAGGGTTTATCAATAAGAACCGGATTGTATAGGCTGGACGATTTTGTATATGTTGATATTAAGGATAATGGTCCCGGAATACCGGAAGATAAGCTGCCTCACATATTTGACAGGTTTTATCGTATTGACAGTGAGCGTACAAAAGATTTTATGAGTACGGGTCTTGGTCTTGCAATTGCAAAGGAGCTTGTGGAAGCCCATGGGTGAAGTATTAGAGTTTCCAGTGCGGAAAACGAAGGAACCTGCTTTACGGTAATGCTTCCGGTTGTTCAATAGAGATGGGAATGGGGTGTGCTGATAAAAAACATTTTGATTATAGAGGATGATATCAACATAGCGGAGCTGGAAAGGGACTACCTGAAGCTGAACGGATACAAGGCCGATATCGCCCATGACGGTTCACAGGGACTGCAGAAGGCTGTTTCGGGTTTGTATGACGTAATAATTGTAGACCTGATGCTTCCAAACAAGAACGGTTATGAAATCATAAAAGAGGTTAGGAAAAAGCTTGAGGTTCCTGTAATAGTGGTTTCGGCCAAGGGTGAGAATATAGACAAGATAAGGGGCTTGGACTACGGTGCCGATGATTACCTGATAAAGCCGTTCAGTCCGGCTGAGCTTGTCGCAAGAATCAATTCCCACATAAAGAGGTATGAGAGGCTCAAAGGAAACAATATCTCCAATGAGGTCATAGTGCATAGAGGAATGGAAATCAATACTGCTGCCCACAAGGTTTTTGTAAACGGCAAGGAGGTACAGCTGACTACAAAGGAATATGAGCTTTTATTGTTTTTAGCTTCAAACCCTGAGTTTATAGAAACCCTATGGGGCGCAGGATATAGATTTGACTCTTAAATAAAAAGTGTCAGGAGTAATGGCGATTTTTATTTTATTGAGCTATAATGAGTGTTAATTAGAATTTAAATATAAAGGGGTGTTCAGTAGGATGTCTGCCAAGATGAAAATAAGGTTGGCCAAGGAGCAGGATAGTGCTTCATTGTTGGAAATATACGGCCCTTACATAAAAGATACCAGCGTTTCTTTTGAATATGAAGTGCCCAGCGTTTCTGAGTTTGCCAAAAGAATACAGGGTGTTACCGAGAAGTATCCATGGCTTGTATGCGAGTATGACAGGGAGATTGTCGGTTACGCTTATGCTTCAAAACACAGGGAACGTGCTGCATATCAATGGTCGGTTGATGTTTCCGTATATATTAATCCGAACTATCATAGAATGCACATTGCCACGGCATTATACACAGCCTTGACGGAGCTGCTTAAACTGCAGGGATACTATAATGCATATGCAGGAATTACATCACCGAATGCCAAAAGCGAGGGCTTCCATCAATCCTTTGGCTTTGAGCCCATTGCGGTCTACCATAATGTAGGGTATAAATTTGACATATGGCATGATGTCAGATGGTTTGAATTAGCACTTTCCGAGTACTCAAAAAAACCGGAGGCACCAAAGGCAATTACTGAATTGACGGGTACAAAACAGTATGAAGAGATTATTGAGAATGCAGTTGCAATTATAAAGAAGCGGTAATGACATAAACAAAACAGTTAAAGGGGAGAAGTTCTGTTGACCAGACCGAAGGTATTCATTGCAAAGAAAATTCCTGGACATGTGGAAGAATATATTGCTTCCTTTTGCGATTATGAGAGATGGGATAGTGAAGAATTAATTCCGAGAGAAGTGCTTTTAGAAAAGCTTCATGATAAGGAGGGCTTAATTTTATCCGGAATAAGCATTGATGAAGAGCTGCTGAAGCATGCCCCAAAATTAAGGGTGGTTAGTGATGTTTCTGTAGGGTATAACAATTTTAATATAGATGCAATGAAAGCCAGAAAAATTATAGGCACCAACACTCCGGAAGTATTGGATGATACAGTGGCAGATCTGGTGTTTAGTTTGATACTATCCACTGCAAGAAGGATTGCAGAGCTGGATAAATTAGTGAAAGAAGGCCGATGGAAAGCCGGAGATGACAGGGAACTTTTCGGATTGGATGTCCACCATTCTTCTTTAGGGATAATAGGCATGGGCAGGATAGGAGAAGCAATAGCCAAAAGAGCAAGGTTTGGCTTTGATATGGAAGTCTTCTACTATAACAGGAAAAGAAAACATGAGGTGGAAGAAAGCCTGGGTGTAAAATACTGCGACTTTGAAACGCTTTTAAAGATCTGTGACTTTATTGTGTTAATGGTGCCCCTTGCCAAGGATACATACCACCTTATAGACTATAAAGAATTCAGCATGATGAAAAGTACTGCAATTTTTATTAATGCTTCAAGAGGGCAGACAGTGAATGAGCAAGCTCTGATTGAAGCTCTCCGGGATAGGAAAATATACGGGGCAGGGTTGGACGTATATGAGGAAGAACCTATAGATCCGGAGAATCCCCTTATTAAAATGCCGAATGCAGTAACGGTTCCACATATAGGGTCAGCAACTGAAAAAACACGGGCTGATATGGCTTCGCTGGCGGCAGTGAACCTTGTAAAGGCATTGTATGGAGAAACGCCGCCCAATGTTGTACCGGAATTGAAATAAAAGCTTGGAGGCATCGAGCCTCCTCGCTTTTGACTGATTCTACTTTGGTAGAATGTCCACTAATAAAGAATCGCCAGGTTCCGGAGAGATCGAAATTTCCGGAGCCTGGCGTTTGTTCTTCTTTCCGGTTAGTGCTCTATCAGGCTTGTTACGGGTACTTCCTGCTTGTTTCCGGGTTGGTTAATTGGGTAGATGCTTGCAGTACCGTTGTTTTCATTTACATTTTCAATGTACACTTGTGTGCCGTTATATGTTACATTAGCCATAACCGGTGAAGAAGCAATATCTTTTGCACGTTTTTCATCCATAATATTAACCTCCAATGTTTTTTGTCAGCTATAGTTTCTGCAATAAATAAAAATTGTATTCTCTCCATAAAATATATGCTGATAGAAGGGCAGCACTTTATTCAAAATGCATAGGAAAGTATAAATTCGATTTACATTTATGCGAAAAACTCATATAATATATATGTGGTCAATAACAACTGCGGCCCATTGGTCAAGTGGTCAAGACATCGCCCTCTCACGGCGGTAACAGGGGTTCGAATCCCCTATGGGTCACCATTTACGATTATTTAGGATATAGTAACTCAAATGTTGCTATATCCTTTTTTGCTGAATGACCTATTCGTCATTTACTGATATAATAAAATATAGATTGTTTTAATTTATCATGCCATAAGGAATGATTAAATTTTATAATTGTTGCAGAAGAAGCTATGCAGTACATTGGAGATGGATATATGAAAGGTGATATGACCCATGGGAATACGGCAAAAATTTTAATAGAATTTTCTATTCCCATGGTGCTCGGAAATATATTTCAGCAGCTGTATAATACAACCGATGCCATAATAGTAGGACGGTTCATAGGGAAGAATGCGTTAGCTGCGGTAGGCGTTGCGAATCCCATTATGTCAATCGCAATTTTCTTTATATTTGGCATTTGTATAGGTACCTCTGTACTCATATCTCAGCTCTTCGGGGCGGGAAGGCATGAAGCCCTCAAGAGGGAAGTTTCTACAGCTTTAGTTGTAGGAATGGTTTTTACTTTAGTAATTTCCGTCATCTGTATTTTCCTATCCAGGCGGGTTCTTGTACAGACAGGCACACCTGAAGAGATTTTGGGGGATGCAGATATATACTTGAAAATAATATTCGGGGGATTAATCTTCTCATTCCTGTATAACTTTTACTCCTCAGCACTCAGGTCTGTAGGAGATTCAACGACTCCACTTGTTTTTTTACTGATTTCCTGTGTGTTGAACGGGATTCTGTGTGTTATTCTTGTTGTAGTTTTCAAGCTTGGGGTAGCCGGCTCAGCAATTGCAACAGTCATTGCACAGGGAGTTTCTTCGCTGCTTTGCATTGCATACGTTTATACCAAAATACCTCTCATAAGGCTCAAATTGAGCGAGCTGACAGTGGACAAGCCTTTGCTGAAGCTGACCATACAGTACAGCTGGGTGTCTGCACTGCAGCAGACGTGCTTGTATATTGGGAAGCTGCTGGTTCAGGGTGTTGTTAATTCCTTTGGAACGGATGCTATAGCTGCGTACAACTCTGTAACAAGGGTAGATTCATTTGTACTGTCTCCGGGTGACAGCTTTGCTGCATCTATTGCTACTTATTCCGCCCAAAACAAGGGAGGAGAAAAGCAGGAAAGGATCATTGAAGGCTATAGGAAGGGTAATGTTATAATTACTTTATACAGTGTGGCTACAGCTCTGGTTGTATTTTGGGGAGCGGAATGGATTATGGGCTTATTCGTTCCCGGCTCCGAAACAGAGGTTATACTTATCGGTGCAAGGTATCTTAAAGTAATGTCCGTTTTTTATGTATTATCAGGGTTTTGCAATATATTCCAGGGGCTATTCAGGGGCGTGGGCAAGCTTCGTATAACACTTATCGCTACCGTGATGCAAATTGGTGTAAGAGTAGTGTTATCATACATTCTCGCACCTTACCTGGGAGTTATGAGTGTGGCTTACGCTGTTGCTGTCGGTTGGACTTTAATGATTATCTATGAAGGATTAATGTGTAAAAATTATTTTATTGAAATTAAACAGTTGGATTAGTAAATTTCGCTATAGGAGAGTGTATGCATGGCTATCTTTATTTACATACTAAATAATAATATTGTACCTATCTTTATTATAATTGCATTAGGGTTTTTACTCAGCAAGAAATTCAATTTGAATATTTATACTCTCAGCAAACTTAGTTTTTACGTATTTGTACCTGCGTTTATATTTGTAAATCTCTATACGACTGAAATAAGTCTTGATATGTTAAAAGTGCTGTTTTTCTGCATATTATATATGGCAACCAACGCTTTAGTGGCAAAGGTCATAGCTAAGTTCCGCAAATATGATACCGGTATGGCTAACGCTTTTAAGAATTCAATTATGTTCAACAACTCAGGCAATATAGGGGTATCTCTCATTACTCTTGTTTTCGGCAGTGCACCCTTTATAATTAACGGTAAAACCCCATACCTGAGTGAGGCCCTGGCAGCGCAGATTATGGTGCTGATGCTCCAAAATATAACCTCCAATACATTAGGCTTCTATAATGCAGGAAGAGCTAAAATGAGCGCTAGAGATTCAGTCAGGAAAATTTTTTCCATGCCGTCCATATATGTTGTACCTCTTGCACTTTTGCTTAAGTATATGCAGTTTGATATAACGGTAATTCCTGTGTGGCCTGCTCTGGTTTACATCAAGAATGGGCTTGTGCCTATGGCACTCATTACATTGGGAGTTCAACTTTCAAAAACAGAATTTAATTTCGGCAGCATGGATGTTTATATATC
This sequence comes from Caulobacteraceae bacterium, assembly GCA_050261415.1. Classification (GTDB taxonomy): domain Bacteria; phylum Bacillota; class Clostridia; order Lutisporales; family Lutisporaceae; genus JBLNDG01. The sequence goes on from JBLNDG010000065.1 coordinate 25,793, forward strand.
GTCCTTCATGCGCCTTATTTTCGGACCGGTGCTTGCGCTGGTATTCATATATATCTTTGGATTTACCGGTGTTGTTGCCCAAACCGTGCTCATTGCCCACTCGGTGCCAACTGCAGTAAATACTGCGCTAATTGCTGTTGAATGCGACAACAATAAAGATTTTGCAGCTCAGGCAGTAATGGTATCTACTATTTTCAGTGCTGTTACGCTCACATTAGCCATATATGCAGCCGGGGTTTTGTTTCCGATATAAAAGTATTGTGATTTTGGACATATTTGCTTAAATAAGTTGAATATGTTTTTTTATCAGATGGATATTTATATTAATAGAAGGAGGTTTTATTTATGGCAAAAATGCTGGAATCATTACAGGGAGGAAGGCTGAAACTGGCTAACCGCTTGGTTATGCCTCCTATGGCTACTTCCAGGGCTGAAGCCGATGGAAGGGTAAGCCGGGGTATTCTTGACTATTATAAAGAAAAATCCGAGGGTGGATATATATCCCTAATAATTATTGAGCACAGCTTCATATTGCCGGAAGGGAAAGCCAGCGAACAGCAACTTTCTGTTTCTGATGACAGTGTAGTTGACGGCTTGAAGAAACTAGCAGATACTATCCACAAAAACGGTTCAAAGACAGCAATGCAGATTAATCATGCAGGAAGTGCAGCTGCTGAAGAAATTATCGGGACAACACCGGTGGCGCCCTCGGCAGTTCCCAACCCGCGTAAGGGTAACATGCCCCGGGAGCTTACCCGAAGCGAAATTTCAAATGTGGTAGAAGCCTTCGAAAATGCAGCACGGCGTGTCAAGGCAGCTGGATTCGATGGGGTAGAAATCCACTCGGCTCACGGATACCTTCTGAACCAGTTTCTTTCTCCACTAACCAATAAACGCACAGATGAGTATGGAGGCGGCATACACAACCGTATCCGAATCCATCTTCAGGTTGTTGAAGCGGTGCGAGAGGCTGTAGGCAATGATTTTCCTGTCTTGCTGAGGTTAGGTGCCTCTGATTTCATGGATGGCGGAACACCTATTGAAGACAGTCAAACTGCAGCCCGCGAATTTGAAAAGGCTGGCATTGACATCATTGATATAACAGGTGGTTTATCGGGATATAATGTACTAGGGCTGACCGGCCAAGGTTACTTTGCTCCCCTTGCCGAAGCCATTAAGAAAGTAGTATCCATACCGGTAATACTGACAGGCGGAGTTACTGAAATACAGGCTGCCGAGCAGCTGCTGGCAGAAAAGAAGGCAGACCTCATCGGGGTAGGAAGGGCAATACTTAAGGATTCCAAATGGGCGCAAAAAGCTATTGAAAGCCTAAAATAGAAATGGGTTCACCGGTTATGAGCAGTTTTGAGCATAAAGATTTTGAAGCTGTTCTGAATTCATTGGAAGATCAAATAGACAATCTGGTTGAATGTGATAATGTAAGGTCTGTCGGAGGTAATCTCAATACAAGAGGGATGTCGTTCAGGGGTGACCCGCACAAGGTAGGAACGGTGATAGTAGGGGAAGACAGAGGTTCCATAGCCGTAGATATAAGTATACTTGACGGTGCGGTAAGGAGCTTTGCTCTGAAAGATAGTTCTGATTATGACGGGATAAAAAATATAGTTGGCTGGTTTGAACAAAATTACAGCTAAATACTTAGCAATGCATAAAAATGGGGAGGTTATACCTCCTCATTTTATTTTGAATATTCATCTGTTGTTTTCTATATAGGCCTGATACGCCAGCGCGCCAATAAAATCATTTGTTTCTGCAACATTGGTTTCTTCGGAAAGTATACAAAGTATGAAAGGTTCTTTAGCATAGACAATGCCTGTATCATGGGTTATTCCGGTATCTTCTCCCGTCTTATGGGCAACTGCGCCCCCTTCATCTAACCTGGTCGGAATCTTGTGGTTTATCTGCTGCTGTTTGAGAATAGCAAGCATTTGTCTGCTTGCCTCAGGAGAGACAAGCTTTCCCTCCCACATAAGCTCATACAGCATACCGATATCCTCAGCTGATACTATATTTCTAAACCCTTTTTTATCGGCTTCCTCATCAAAAAGAAGCCTGCCAAGAACTGAATTTTTTAACCCCAATTCGCGCATATAACCGTTGATATTGTCAAATCCCAAAAGCTTTATCAGCATGTTGGTGGCTGTATTATCGCTCAGGATAATCATAAGATTGCAAAGATCCTCCACCGTCACTTCCAGTCCGTTGTGCATATATGACAGCGCACCGCAGAAAGGCATTTTATCACTTTCACACAATGCAACCATGTCATTTTTTGAAATTGCTCCCTTTTCCATTTGATGAAATGCCTCAACCAGGATAGGCAGCTTTATCACGCTGGCTGATATGATGCCTTTGTTTTCATTCAACGATATGGTGTTGCCTGTTGAAAGGTTCTTATAATATATGCCTATAGTTCCTTTTAAAGTTTTTATACTATCATGCAAAAAATCTTTAAACAAATGCAATCCCTCATTTCAAAGCTTTTATACTTTTCTTTTTATTCAATCAATCAGCCTTGGTCAAGGTGCTTTACAAGGTCTTGTCCGGGCAGTGGCTTTACTTGAAACTCGCCAAGAAAAATTTGGGTATTGCAGATATTACACTTAAGTGCTAATATATAGTTAAATTGTTAAACAATTAAACGATACAACAATAACATGCCAGTGCGGCGGAATGGATGGTAAAGATGGATATTACACCTGTGAATAATGACAGACTTTCAGATAGGATTGTCAATCAGCTTATTAATATGATGCGGGATGGCAGCTTGAAGGCAGGGGACAAGTTACCCAATGAAGCTCTTTTGTCCGAGCAGTTCGGGGTAAGCAGGGGAATACTGCGTGAAGCGTTAACCCAGCTGCAGTCGCAGGGGTACATACGAAGAAAACCCAAAGACGGCACCTACATTCAGGATAACATCCAGGGCATGCTGATGAATGAATCTGTGAATGAACTGCTCAAAAAGACTACTTACAGCGATTTGTTGGACTTCAGAGAGTCACTGGAACTGAGAATGGTTGAACGAGTTATCGAACGGGCCAGCGATGAAGAAATCGAAGAGCTTTTTGAGGGACTCGAGGTTGCACATGATGAAGAGGTGCAGCAAAACATGGATCACTATTTCCACTACAAGCTCGCACAAGCATCAAGAAACATTTTCTTTATGAATTTTATTGATACCTATTACGATTTGATCAGCGAAATTGCTGTAAAGAGCAACCGTGATCAGGAAAGACGCAATCAAATTGCAGAGGAGCATCTTGCCATTGCAAAAGCAATAGCTAACAGGGACAAGCATGCAGCAAGACAAGCAGTAAGCCATCATATGAAAATGGTGGACAAGAGTGTTGAAAGTATGAAGTAAACATAGGAGTACGAGATATGAAAAAATGTATTAAGATTTTGTCGCCCTGCGGCATTCTGGGATATGGATTCCCGCCGGAATCCTTCGCAAACGGTATGAAGGACAAGCCCGATGCCATTGTAGTGGACGCAGGCTCTACTGATGCAGGTCCCCATAAACTGGGTGCCAATACGGCAATTGTGAGCCGCCAGGCTTGCAAGAAAGATTTGGAATATATAATTAAAGCGGGTTTTAAAAATAACATTCCTGTGATTATCGGTTCGGCAGGCGGAAGCGGAGGCAAATCCCACGTAGAATGGACACTCGGTATTATTGATGAGATTATCGCTGAAAACAGGCTTTCACCGCTCAAACAAGCTGTCATCTGGGCAGATATTCCCAAGGATATTATTCGTGAGAACCTAAGGCAGGGAAAGGTTGTTCCCTTAGGGAATGCAGTACCTGCACTTACTGAAAGGGTTTTGGAGGAAACTACCGGTGTGGTCGCCCAAATGGGTATAGAACCTATTCTGGAAGCATTGGAAGGTGGAGCGCAGCTTATTGTATGCGGCAGGGCTTATGACCCTTCCCCGTTTGCGGCTGTAGGCGTGTTCCATGGCTTTGATGAAGGAATTGCATATCACCTGGGCAAGGTGCTTGAATGTGGTGCACTTTGCTGTGAGCCCGGTACCACAAAAGACTGCATGATGGGGGTTCTTTACGAGGACAGTTTTGAAGTATATCCTACCAATCCCCGGCGTAAATGCACACCTGTAAGTGTTGCAGCACACACCTTCTATGAGAAGGATCACCCCTATATATTACATGGCCCGGGAATTGTGCTGGATCTGGAGGATTGTGAATTTGCAGATGTCGGCAACGGACGGGTTCGCGTCAGCGGCAGCAGAATGAGCAAAACGCCTGTTTACGAAATAAAGCTGGAGGGCGCACGCAAGGTGGCTTACAGAACCTTTGTTGTCGCAGGAATCCGGGATCCGCTTCTCATTGAAAGAATAGAAGAGATAGAGGAGTTGGTGAAAAACAGTGTAATTGAGCAATATTCGGAAATCCCTCAGGACCATTATGAGATCAACTTTTACAACTACGGGAAAAATGGCGTAATGGGCAGCCTGGAGCCGCATAATGTTGCTGGACATGAACTGGGCGTAGTGTTTGAGGTTATTGCCAAAACCCAAAGTGAGGCATCAGCATTGTGTAGTTCAGTACGTTCAACCTTTATGCATTATGGTTATGACGGGAGAAAATCTACAGCGGGCAATCTGGCATTTCCTTTTGCACCAAGTGACGTAGAGTTTGGTGCAGTATATGAATTTTCAATTTATCATCTGATGGAAACTGTTAACGGAAAAGCGCTGTTTCCAATTGAATACAGAACAAAATAAGGAGATGCGAATATGAACAGACTTGTAGATTTGGCAAAGGTATTAAGGAGTAAAAACAGCGGCCCCTTTGAAATCACATTAGATATATTGTTTGATAACCCTGAGAACTACAACAGAGTGGTAGAGAGCGGGGTAATAAACATCCAGGCTATCTGCCAACTGTATCACTTAGAACCAAAAGACATAAGCAGAATAATTTTCTTTAAGAAAGCGCTTGGAATTAAGATTACTTATAACAGAGCTGTTTCATCAGGTACATTCCGCGACCGGGATGTGTACGGCGCACAGCAGCATGCCCCGCTGATGGATATTATGATTCCATAGAGGAGGATGGTTATGAAGCTAAAAGAAAGAAGAGAGCCTCCCAAGGGAAAACAGAGCTTTAAGCAGACAATGAAACGCCTGCGTGCCGATGCACCGCTCTATATTATCCTGCTTCCTACAATACTTTATTTCCTGATATTTCGTTTTTGGCCGATTATCGGAATGAGGCTGGCGTTTTATGACTATAGAGCCCGCGGCCCATGGGTATTTGCAGGATTGAAGTATTTCAGGATGATTTTCAGGACCTCGGCTTTTACAGATATTCTGACCAATACTTTGATAATAAGCTTTATGAAATTTATACTTTTATTCCCGTTTTTCGTGCTGTTTGCTATCCTGCTCAATGAGCTCAGGGTGGCAGGCTTTCGAAAATATGTGCAGGTAGTATCGTATATGCCTCACTTTTTATCATGGGTTGTTATTGCCGGTATTTGGATTGCAGCACTTTCTCCATCCACCGGCGCAGTGAACCAGATTCTTGGTATTTTCCATCTGCCCTCCATAGATTTTATGACGGATAAAACAAAAATCCGCTGGATTCTAATGTTTTCGGAGGCATGGAGAAGCATTGGCTGGGATTCAATTTTCTACTTCACCGCCATACTCGGAATCTCTCCAAGCTTGTTTGAGGCCGCTGAGATAGATGGTGCCAATCGTCTGAACATTATAAGATACATTATTCTACCTGCGCTTGTAACTCCCATGGTTACAATGTTTATCCTGAACCTGGGCTTTTTCCTGAATGCGGGCTTCGATCAGGTGCTTAACTTCTCCAATAATGCAGTGCTGAGTTCAATTGATATTCTGGATACCTACATTTACCGTATCGGTATTCAAAATGCGCAATACTCATTATCTACAGCTGTCAGCCTGATTAAAGGAGTTGTCGGGGTATTCCTTGTACTGGCAACTCATGTAATTTCTAAAAAGATTACAGGAAAGGGTGTGTGGTAACAGTGAAACGAAATAAGAAGTACACCTTTGGACAAATCATTCTAATGCTCATTTTGGGAGCTGTTACACTTACCATGATTGTTCCTTTGCTCAATATCCTGGCACGTTCCCTTTCCAGCCCGGAAGCCTCGGTTAAAATGAGCGGTCTTGCAATTTTCCCAAGGGATTTTGACCTAATAAACTACCAGATTGTTTTTCACCATCCGGCATTGATGACCGCTTTTGGGAACTCTGTCTTTGTTACGGTAGTAGGTACGGCAATCAATATCATACTCACTACCACCGCTGCATATGTGCTTACGAGACCGAACCTAATGTTCAAAAGAGCTATAATGGTATTTCTCATATTTATGATGCTGTTCGAACCCGGTTTGGTACCGGAATATCTGGTCATACAAAAACTCGGGCTGATGGGGAGCAAATGGTCGGTTATATTGGTTACAGCGGTAAATGTTTATTATCTCATCATTATGATGCGTTACTTTGAGGAAATTCCGGCTTCGATTTTTGAGGCTGCTGCTCTTGATGGCGCAGGGCATTTGAGAATACTGTTCTCAATTGTTTTCCCACTGGCTAAGGCAGGCATAGCCACCATAACAATGTTCTATGCAGTGGTGCGGTGGAATGAATTCTTTAAGGCAAGCATCTACCTTGTTAAAGCAAAGGATACATTATTCCAGGTGGTTTTACGGCAATTTGTCGTACTGGGTGATACAGCTTCAATTGTTGGCCAGCAGAACCTCTGGAACTATAACGACCTGGCACGAATAGACTACATGGCCCTTAAGGGCGCCACAATTATTGTGGCAATGATACCGGTTTTATTACTTTATCCAATCGTTCTTAGATACTACGCCAAGGATGTTATGGGTGGAGGAATAAAGGAATAGAAGTAAAGCAGAGTCGAATACAAGTATGAGGAGGATTTTTAAATGAAACGATTAATCAGCTTGACCCTGGTATTAGTAATGGTTCTTACTCTATTTGCAGGTTGTGCTCCCAAACAGGAAGCTCCTGCTGCAGCAACTGGAAATACAGCAACAACTGGAACGGGAAAAATCGGCACAAAGGATGCTCCTGTAAAGGTTACAGTTCTTATTAAAGACGTGGTTCCAACAGAAGAAAACGTTCAGAAGCTAGTTACACAAATCGAATCAGGAATGGCTGCCGAGGGCAACTATGTAGATCTTGAAATCCTGGAAGCTCCTGCAGGCAAATATGCTGATGTAGTTCCGATTGCTTTTAGGACAGGCCAGATTTCACCTGATATCATATACTTCCAGGGAGGCGATCTTCCTATAGCACAGGAGGGTATGCTTGAGGACCTCACACCGTATATCGAAAAGTCAACAAATGTTAAGGCACTTATGGAAGACCACAACAAGGAAAAAATGAAGAACTATCCATACCTGCTGTGGTTGGCTCCGGCAAGGGTTCAGATTCCTGTTATGAGAAGCGACTGGTTCAATTCTCTTGCAAGCAGCAAGGCATTGCTTGAAAATCCGACTCCGGACAATTACTACGCATTGTTCAAAGAAATGAAGGACAAGGGACTTGTTGAATATCCTGTAACAACTGACGGAACATTGGCTAAACTGGACAGCGTATTCAACCATGCATTCGGCATAACAAGCACAATCATGAAGGTAGATGGCAAATACGTTTATTCACAGGCAACACAAAATGAAAAGAACAAGCTCGCTTTCTATGCAAAGCTGTATAAAGACGGTCTCCTTGACAAAGAATACGTCACAAAGCAGTGGGATACCATGGAACAGGCATTCTATGAAGGTAAAGCAGGCTTTGTCGCAGGTACAGCAGGCGATGTAGTCAACGTATACAACAACAAGATGGTTCAGACAAACGGTAAATCGGCTGAACTTACTGTTCTTCCGCCAGCTAAAGGAATATCCCAGGCTTATCAGTCCATCGATGTTACCAAGGAATCCAGAGGTCTTGCTATAAACGCAGATTCCAAGGTCAAGGATGCTGCATGGGCAGTACTTGAATTCATGGCAGGACCGGAAGGTAGAAAGCTTGACAAGCTGGGTCTTAAAGACATACATTATACAGAAGCTGATGGGAAATACACATTGACAGATAAATTCCCGGAATGGTGGGCACGTTTCTGGCCGACAATGAACGGACTTGATACCTCCAAAGTAGTCGGTGACGTTATGACTGCTCCTGGAGTAGCATCCCTGGACGCTGCAAAGAAATACTACGCAAGCGATGTTAACGTTATATTGCCTAGCGATCTTCTTCCTTTAAAGGATGCTATGGATAAGCTGTATATTGAGTATTCAACCGACATCATCAGAGGTGTTAAGAGCATTGACAGCTTCGATGAGTTCGTGACAAAATGGAATGCTGCCGGCGGCGATGAAATCAGCAAGTACCTGGCAGAACAACTTGATAAAAAATAGTTTTATTATACCTCTCCCTGTAATATGTTGAACGCACTGCAAGTATCTATATAAGGTACTCTGCGAATTCAACAACAAACGAGGAAAACATTTCGCGAAATTTCTATTGATTTCATAAAATGCTTTTCGCGAAATGTTTTACTATGGGGGGAGGTATTCTTAAATAATAGATGAGGTGTTCTATGATTCCGAATAATTATCTTGAAAAAACCTATGCGGGGTTTTTGGGAATGAATGCAGGCATACGTCTTGGCGCCCCTGTTGAGCCCACTGCCTGGACCAGCGAGCGCATTGAACGCTTTTATGGTGATATCACAGGCTATGTAAAGGACTTTAAAAATTTTGCCGCTGATGATGATGCCAACGGTCCTGTATTTTTTCTCCGTGCTTTGTATGATGACGCAAAAGACCGGGAGCTGACCCCGGAGGATGTGGCAAATGCATGGCTGAATTATGCCAGAGAAGGCGTCGGTATGTTCTGGTGGGGCGGCTACGGCGTGAGCACTGAGCACACAGCCTATCTCAACCTTAAGGCTGGTATTCCTGCTCCAAAATCCGGTTCGGCGGCTACCAATGGAATTATAATGGCTGAACAGATTGGCGGGCAGATTTTTATAGATACCTGGGGCCTTGTATATCCCGGTAATATAAAAAAAGCGGCAGAATATGCATCTATTGCTGCCAGTGTTTCTCATGACGGCAACGGTATATATGGTGCAGCATTTATTGCTGCATGCATTGCAGCCGCGTACAATACCTCCGATGCAGAAGAACTGATAGAAGCGGGACTCTCACAGATTCCGGCAGATTGCACCTATGCAAAGGTTGTAAATGCTGTGCGTGAGTTTTACAGAAAAAATCCCGATGATTTCCGCCTTTGCCTCAAATACCTGCAGGACAATTGGGGCTATGACAAATATACTGGGGTATGCCACATAATTCCGAATGCAGGTGTATGTGTGCTTGCAATGCTGTATGGTAAAAAATTTAACAGAAGTATTGAAATTGCAACAATGTGCGGCTGGGATACAGACTGCAATGCAGGAAACGTGGGAACCATCATGGGTGTTGCCGGCGGACTTAATGGAATTGCACCCCACTACCGTAACCCAATCAATGACAGTATAGTACTATCCGGTATTTCAGGTTACCTCAACATCCTGGATATACCTACATATGTCAAGGAAATTGCTCTGCTCGGCTATAAACTTGCGGGAGAACCTGCACCGGAGGATTTATCCAAAGCCGTGAAGCCGGGTGAAATTCATTTTGATTTTGAACTTCCCGGCTCCACTCACAATCTGCGGCTTTCCAACAACATAGGCTGCTCATTGAGGCATTCCACAGAGCGGGCATACAGCGGAACCGGTTCGGCTGAAATACTTTTTGACCGTATGTCCAGAGGGCAGAAGTGCAAGATATACTATAAGCCGTTTTACCGCCGTGAGGATTTTGATGATGAAAGATATATGCCTGTATTCTCTCCAACAGCTTATCCGGGGCAGACAGTGTCCATGATGGTCTATGCTGACCGCTACAGCGGAGAGAGTATCATTCTGAACCCTTATGTGCGGAACACCAGCACCAAGCAGGATATTCTGCTTGGGGGAATGATAATAAAGGATGCCGGTTGGAAAAAAATAACCTTTAATATTCCCCAGATGGATGGTGCGATGGCGGATGAAATCGGACTGCTGTTCGAGGCTAACTCCCCGGAGAAGAACAGGGATTTTGGCTGTTTATATATTGATGATTTTTCAATAACAGGTAAGGCTGATTACACTATAGATATTTCAAAACAAAAGAAAGAACTTGCTTCTATTACCCCATTTTCACATAACCACGGTGCATGGGAAATAGAAAAGGGTGTTATGGAAGCGATGTGCCTGGAGCACGCTGAGGCGATGACCGGCAATTACTACATGACGGATGTAAAAGTTGCAGGGAAAATTACACCCCATACAGGAAAAAGCCACTTGATCTCAGCAAGGGTACAGGGTGCGCTGCGCGGTTATTATGCTGGATTTACAGCTTCCGGGGCAGCAATACTTTGTAATAATAAAGGTATGAAACAACTGGCTGCTTGCGCCTTTGACTGGGAATACGACAAGGAATATTCAGTGGAATTAATAGCAAAAGGTGATCTGCTGACTCTGGTTGTGGATGGCAAGCAGCTGCTGCAGGTACACGACAGTACTCATGCCTACGGGATGGCAGGCTATGCCATGTATGAGCTTGGAAGATGCGGTTTCGGCAATTTATCAATAGAAGAACTATAATTTAGGAGGAAAAATATGATTACGGCAGCTGATTTAAGAGCTAATAAAGACCTTGCCAGAAGCAAGGCGGTTGGAAGCATATGCGGCCTTGCCATTGGGGATTCCTTTGGTGATGCCTCAAGAACGCAGAGTAACCGGGAGAACTACGGTATTACTACCGATTTCAACAAGGGTGCCTCATGGAGTACTGATGATACAGAGTTTGCTTTGCTGACGGCAAAGACACTGATAGGCTGCAAGGGAAAGCTGACAACCGAGGATGTCGTAAAAGCTTGGTTTGAGGATGTAGTGGTTCAGGATGAGCTTAAGCGAGGCGGAGCAAGTGAAATTTCCGCTGCAAACAATCTGCGTCGCGGAATCCGCCCGCCGGAGTCCGGCAAATTCAGTACTTTCCATATGAGTGACGGTTCTGCAATGCGTATTGCGCCTGTCGGCATTGTCTGTGCAGGCGACCCTGAGCGTGCTGCTGCCATGGCAGAGATAGATGCTTCAATAAGCCATTATGCAGATGGAATTTGGGGTGCGCAGGCTGTCGCTGCTGCTGTCTCCATTGCAATGGTTGATGGTACTATGGAGGAGATAATAGACGCTGCAGTGAAGGTAATTCCCAAAGATTCATGGTTATACGCAGCAATGAACACAGCTTTTGATATTGTAGAAAAGGCTAAGGGTTCCATGGTTGACGCATGGATGCCGCTTCATGACGCTCTGCGAACCAGCACATGGGCAACTACTGCAGAAGCTATTCCGGCTGCTTTTGCCTGCTTGAAAATGTCACATAGTGAATTTAAAAACGGAGTAATTTTGGCCGGTAACTTTGCACGTGATGCAGATACCATTGGTGCTGTTGCGGGGGCTATACTTGGTGCGAAATATAGTGTAAATGCAATTCCTGCTCACTGGGTAGACAAGACACGTTTCCCATCCGGTACATGCCTCGCATTTACAAAGGGTGTTGACCTGGTTAAAATTGGTGAGCAGCTTGCAGATTTGATTTAATATTAAGGTGGGTTTTCAATGAAGATACTGAATTTTGGCTCATTGAATGTGGATTATATATATGAGGTGGATCATCTTGTATTACCGGGGGAAACAATTTCTTCCGATAATCTTACAATTACAACGGGAGGTAAAGGATTAAACCAGTCAATAGCGCTGGCTAAGGCCGGAGCTGCACCATTTCATGCCGGAGCTGCCGGAAAGGCTGATAAGGATATGCTAAAGGGCCTGCTTGACAGCAACGGTGTAAATACAGATAACATTGAAATACTTCCCGTGCCAAGCGGTCATGCTATAATACAGCTGGATAAAAGCGGACAGAATTGCATAGTGCTTTATGGCGGAGCCAACCAATTGATAGATAAAAAGTTTGTTGACGGAGTGCTTGAGAACTTCGGAACCGGGGATATTATACTCCTGCAAAATGAGATTTCATCCATAAAGTATATTATGGAAAAGGCTTACCAGAAAAAGATGAGAATATACCTCAACCCTTCGCCTGCAAACAATAAGTTATATGAATATCCAATACATTATGTTGATACGCTTATACTTAATGAAGTTGAAGGCGGGCAATTGACAGGTGAGACTGATGCTGACCGAATTCTGGATAGTTTGCTGAAAAAATATCCGGGAATGAAAGTTGTGCTGACCTTAGGCGAGCATGGAGTCAAGTATGCCGATAAAGACAGGCGTGAATATCACGGGATTTACAAAAGTGCTGTGGTTGACACGACTGCTGCGGGAGATACCTTCACGGGATATTTTATCGGCTCTGCTGCTAAGGGAATGGATGTAAGGGATTCACTTAAGTATGCGTCTGCTGCTGCATCAATAGCTGTATCCAGACTGGGGGCGGCATGTTCTATACCGTCCTTAAAGGAAGTCGAAGATTTTATTGCTGCGCTGGATAAATAACAAAGGTTGAAAATAATATGTTCCTGGAATTATAGCACCCCTCTGCCGGATAAAAGCAGTGGGGTGCTTTGTTATAAGATAAACAAAGGCTTTAGACACCTAACATATTGACATGCTAAAAAAAGAGAATTACAATAAAAATAACATAAAAGAACATAAATAAACACAAAAGAAGATTTATTAAACATTAAATAAACTTTAACGAACAGGTGGTGAAGCTATGCTGCCATTAGAGAGGGAAGCCTTGATAATTGAGGAGCTAAAAAAGAAGGGTACTGTGAAGGTTGAGGATCTGGCTGAAATGTTGAATGTTACACCGATGACCATCCGCAGGGACCTGGATAAGCTTGAAAAACAAGGCTTGGCATACAGGAGCCATGGTGGGGCTGTTCTTCAAAATCCACTATTGAAGGAACAGAACTATGATGTTAAAAGATTGGTAAATCAGGATAAAAAGCAGAAAATTGCACAAATTGCCTGTGAAATGATAAAGGATGGCGATACGATACTTCTTGATGCAGGTACCACAAGCTATGAACTGGCTCTTTTATTAAAAAAGAAAAATGATCTGACTGTTATTACGAATGATTTAAAAATAGCTTTGGAGTTATACACGGCAGAATGCCGTGTATTTATCGCAGGGGGACAGATACAGAAGGAAACCGGAATTGCCATAGGTACGGCTACTGAGAACTTCATATCCAATATACGCGTTGATATTTCATTCATCGGCACATCTTCAATAGGAAGAGATTGGGTCCTATATACACCAACCCTTGAAAAAGCAAGCCTGAAAAGAAAAATGGTGGAATGCGCAAAGCGTTCGGTGCTGCTTGCGGATAGCAGTAAATTCTTCAGGGAATCCTTTGCAAAGATATGTTCCTTTGCAGAGCTTGACGTTCTTATAACCGACAAGGAGTTTTCTTCCTTGGAAGCAAAAGAACTGGAGAAAACAGGTATAAAAATTATGTCAATAAATTGAGGAGAATTGAGTGATGATTCAGTGTGTAGTAATTGCCGATGATTTGACAGGCGCCAATGCAACAGGCGCTATGTTGAAGAAACTTGGGCTTAAAACATTTTCAATGATGGACTTAAGTAGAATCGAACCAAAGGCGCTTGATGATTATGATGTGGTTACCTATTCTACTTACAGCAGATCAATCAATGCAGATGAAGCATATGACCGCGTATATGAAGCTGCAAAGCTCTTGAAATCCAACAGCGTTAAGCTCTACAACAAAAGGATTGACAGCACCTTGAGAGGAAATCTCGGCAGTGAAATTGATGGAATCCTGAATGGATTGGGGAACGATAGAATTGCTGTCGTTGTACCGGCTTTCCCGCAGGCAGGAAGAATTGCAGTAGGGGGGTACCTGCTGGTCAACGGAATTATGCTGCAGAAGACCGATGCAGCTCAGGACCCGCGTAATCCGATAACCTCTTCCATTATAGAAGATTTCATTTTAAAGCAAACAGCTTATAAGGTGAAATCCATCTCTCTTGATACTGTTTACTCAGGTATTGAGTCGATAAAAAAAGAAATTCAGAATGCTGTATCCGAAGGAAACCGTATAGTTGTAATAGATGCATTGCAGGTTGAGGATCTTGATATAATAGCAGATGCAGTTATCGGGAGCGGCGTAAAATTTGTTGCTGTTGATCCCGGACCATTTACGGCATCTGTGACAGGAAAGCTTCTGGCTAATGAAAACAGCAGTGAAGAAGAAAAAATACTAATGTCGGTAGGCAGTGTGACAAACCTTACCAGGATACAGATAGAGGAGCTGCAAAGATCTTATAAGATGCATCTGGTGGATGTATGCAGCAGCAAGCTGATAGACAACGAAGCACTCAGAGAACAGGAAATACGCCGTGTTGTGCAGGAAATACTTGCTTCCAGGGAACAATACAATTTATTCTGTGTTGCAACAGATGCAATTTATCCGGAAAACCGGCTGGACCTTGATAAGCTGGCACAGCAAATGAATGCAACCGAGCAGGAACTGTCGCTCCGGATTAATGATGGGATTGCAGAAATATCCTATAGAATTCTAAAAGAAATACCGGAAATTGAAGGAATCTTCAGCAGCGGCGGCGATATTACAGTCGCTGTTTGCAGCCGGCTTAAAGCATATGGAATGAAACTGATTACTGAAGTATTTCCCCTTGTTGCCTATGGCAAGCTTGAGGGTGGAGAATACCCCGGGCTAAGGCTTGTGACAAAAGGCGGAATGGTAGGGGATAAGGATGGTATGAAGATATGCATACAGTTTATGAAGGAGCAATTAAATGCAAATCATGCCGGAAAAAGCAAATAATATGAGCAACCGTAAATTTGGGAGGAAAAAGAAATGGATAGACCTGTAATAGGAATACCTTTGGGCGACCCTGCAGGGGTAGGTCCCGAGATTGTTGTCAAAGCATTGACGGAAAAGGAGCTGTATGATTTATGCAAGCCTTTGGTTATTGGAGATAAAAGTGTTGTTGCCAAGGCTATGAAGGTTTGCGGCATAGATTTTCAAATCAACACTATAGACTCCGTAGAAGATGCATTGTTCAAAGCGGGAACAATAGACCTGGTTGATTTGAAGAATGTTGATTTAAATAAGCTTCAAATTGGTAAAGTCCAGGCACTTGGCGGAAAGGCTGCTTTTGAATTTATTGAGAAATCCGTTCAGATGGCCCTTGCAAATCAACTTGATGCCATTGCTACAACCCCGATAAACAAGGAGTCGCTAAAGGCTGCTAACGTAAATTATATAGGGCATACTGAAATTTTAGCAGGACTTACAAATACACATGACCCTCTGACGATGTTTGAAGTCAGGAATATGAGAGTGTTTTTCCTGACACGTCATGTATCGCTCCGCAGGGCATGTGACATGGTTACAAAAGAAAGGCTGATAGACTATATCATAAGGTGCACTGAGGCGCTTAGGAGGTTAGGAGTCAACGAAGGCGAAATGGCAGTTGCAGGTTTGAATCCTCATTCCGGCGAGCATGGGTTGTTTGGAGACGAGGAAGCGGTGAATGTGGAGCCGGCAGTTAAAGAAGCCAGGGAAATGGGTTATAAGGTTACAGGCCCGATTGGGGCGGATTCGGTTTTCCATCTGGCGCTTAAGGGACGTTTTAACTCAGTATTGTCTTTATACCACGACCAGGGGCATATAGCAACAAAGACCCTTGATTTTGAAAGGACCATTGCATTAACAATCGGATTGCCGTTTCTGAGGACTTCTGTTGACCACGGGACAGCTTTTGATATCGCAGGTACAGGAAAGGTAAGCGCGGTAAGCATGATAGAAGCCATAAGACTGGCGGCTAAGTATTCGCTAAATTATAAAAATACAAGTAAGGCGCAATAACGGATACACTAGTATAACACATAAGCATATGAAGCAGGCTTTTAATCCGTTAAGGATTTGAAAAAGCATATATTAGTGGACATTCTACCAAAGTAGAATCAGTCAAAAGCGAGGAGGTTCGATACCTCCGAGCTATTACGAAAAGGGAGGAAAAAATTATGGGAGCAACTGTTTCAGGAGGCCAAATGATACTTGGCCTGGCAGTCGGAATCATTCTGCTGATTGTTCTTATTATGAGGACAAAAATCCACGCATTTCCGGCATTGATAATTGCAGCTGCAGTTACGGGCTTGGTTGGCGGAGTGCCTGTCGGCCAAATCAGCGGAATGATAACAAAGGGTTTCGGGAACACACTAGGCAGTATAGGTATCATTATAGGTTTCGGCGTTATGATGGGACAGATTTTTGAAGTCTCAGGTGCTGCTGAGAGAATGGCGAAGACATTTCTGAAGACTTTAGGGAAAAAGAATGAGGAACTGGCTCTTGCTTTAACAGGCTTTGTAGTATCTATACCGATATTCTGTGACTCCGGTTTTGTTATATTATCACCTTTGGCAAAGGCTTTGTCAAAGAAGACAAAGAAGTCTGTAGTATCACTTGGTGTATCCCTTGCAGCCGGTCTTGTTATCACACACTCTTTGGTTCCGCCGACTCCAGGACCTCTCGGAGTTGCCGGGTTGTTTAATGTAAATGTAGGGAACTTTATACTTTGGGGCATAGTTCTTGCGATTCCGATGACCATTGCAGCCATGTTATATGCAAAATGGCTTGGAAAAAGAATCTACCAGCTGCCCGGAGAGGAAGCCGATACATGGGTAAGGCCGCCTTATCAGGAAGCTATTACTGACTTTATAGATGATACGGATGATAAGAAGCTGCCTTCAACATTTATGGCATTTGCTCCGATTGTTGTACCGGTTATTTTGATATTACTCAATACTGTGCTGACTGCATTGAAGATGGTTGGCCCTGTTCCAAATGCACTCATTTTCCTCGGTACACCAATAATAGCTGTTGGCATAGGCTTGATTATAGCCATATACGGTTTGACAGGGAAATCTTCAAGAAAAGCAACTATAGAAGAAATGGAAAAAGGAATCAAATCGGCCGGAATAATCATCCTGGTAACAGGCGGCGGCGGTGCTCTCGGACAGGTTTTAAGAGACAGCGGCGCAGGTGATTATATAGCCAAGCTTATTGCCCAGTCACCACTTCCCGCAATACTTCTTCCTTTTATAGTGGCATCACTGGTAAGGCTGATACAGGGAAGCGGTACAGTTGCTATGATTACATCAGCTTCTATTACTGCTCCGATTATTGCAACACTAAATGTCAACCCAATGTTTGCTGCGTTGGCTGCATGTATGGGATCACTCGTATTCTCCTACTTTAACGACAGCTATTACTGGGTGGTAAACCGACTTCTCGGTATTCAGGAAGCAAAGGAACAAATCAGGGTATGGTCCTTCACCACAACTATCATATGGCTCGTAGGTCTGGTGGAAATATTGATAGTCAACGCTATATTCGGCTAAGATAAAAATATAACGGCTGTGTCAGAGAGAACGACACAGCCGTTTGTATTAACGGAGGTTTTTGAGCTTTGACTCAAGTTCTTCGAAGATTTCGTCCAAAAGTGCCTGTGGAATAAGACCGTAACTATCGCCGAAGGACAACTCGGACTTGCAGTGTGAGTCATCTATCTCCCTGATGTTTGTTACCAGAGCCAGGTTGTACTTTTCTATGATGTCGGTAAAAATGCCTTCTGCGGTTTCCTTAGTTACATCAAAATAAGCATGGAACATATTGCAGACCGGCACTTCAGGGAGGGTTTGTATACCTTTAATATTGTTCAACCGCTCAGCAACCGCTAAAGCATGCTGCCAATATTTTTTCATATTTCCCGTACGTTTGTCCATGCAATACTTCGAATTTTATTCCGTTCCTGATTTTGTGCTGTTAAGCTTCAAGGCCAGCAGATCATCAAGCGCATGGTCAATGCGGATATCATTTGGAGCAGTAAGCCATTTTTCCCGAATTATTATGTGGCCACAATTATCCGAGCTTTTCAGGTAGGTATAAATTATCTGGGACTCATCCAGTTCTTCCCTTCCGACTTTTATCGGACTGCTTGGGGCTTCGTTGTTAAAATGGGTCAGTATATTAATTTTCAAAACATTTTTTATGCTTTCCATGCTCATATCTTTAAGGGAGTATTTTTCACCAAGAAGTACTTTATTCCCTTTAATAAGAAAAAACTTAACGCTGTCATCGCTTAAAGGCTCAAGCACAGCAATATTCTTGTTCTCCCGCGTATATTCGAGAACTTTGTTTCTGCCAATCAGGCAGTTGACGGCACTTAAATAGTCCCTATACTTGGCAGCATTTTCAAAATCAAATTTCTCTGCGGCACTATCCATTTTTGTTTTCAATGCTTCAATAATGCTCAAATCATTACCTTTGAACAGTGCTGTAATCTTATCAAATATGGCAAGGTATTGTTCCCTTGGAGTACTGCTCAGGCATGCACCGATGCACAAGCCTAGGGAATAGTTCAGGCAGGGGGAGGCTTTCCATGAGCTGCCTGTGCATAGTATCCTGCAGCATTCCTTTATACCCTGAAGCCCTCTTTCTACCGTATTCCTGTTTGTATACGGCCCAAAATAAAGATTCCCGTCACTTTTATCCGCCTCGTTTGAAATTTTGATATCAGGATACTCCCTATCAATTTCTATTTTTACATAGGTATAAGATTTTGGATTTTTTATTTGCCTGTTGTATAGAGGCTTTATTTCCTTTATCAATTTGCACTCCAGCATAAAGGCTTCAAATTCTGTGTCCGTAAGTAAATAATCAAAGTCCTTCAGGTTTTTTACCAGTTTCAAAACCTTGGGAGGGTGTGACTTTGAGTTTATAAAATATGACCCGACCCGGCTCTTTAAATTTTTTGATTTTCCAACATAAATAATACTGCCGAGAGAATCCTTCATTAGATACACCCCAGGGCAGGAGGGCAGCTTTTTAACTTTTTCCTTAAGGTCCACAATAAATTTCCTCCATAACGTTATGGTAACTATATTTTAACATGAGGAATTGTCTAAAAAAATATAATACTAATAAAAAGTTGTCCCTTCTGGTATAATTAAACTAAAAAGAGGAATAATGTGGCAGCTGTGAGGAAGCAAAACGAGGAGGGTAAATAAACTATGGAAGAGAGAAGAAAATACGAAAGGGTCCCCTTAAAGCTGGAGCTGATGATTTCTTCATTATTCAAGCAGGATTATGAATTGATTCCTGATATTAATGAAAAAATCACGATTGAAAACATATCAAAATCAGGAATTGGCTTCACTTGTGGCAATGCCTTGCCGCTCAATTACTATTTTGATGCAAAGATACAGTTGACCGGAGATAAGTTTTTCTATGCCGTATTAAAGATAAAGCGTGTAGAAAAAACCGAAAGCGGTTATTTCATAGGCTGCGAGTTTGTTGGATTAGCCGACATACTCAGCATGAGAGTGGATTTGTACAAAAATGAACTGACGAGTGAAAAATAGAGTAATGCGCCGGATGCATCGGATCAAAGATTATATGTGCCCAGTGCATATTACTTACAGGGTTTTATTATAATATCTATGGAATATTGCGGTTGATTTGACGAAGAAAGAGTTCATTATGAAAAGTGGGGGGATAAATAAAATGATAAAGGTAGTAGCTAAAAGCCGTGCTAAAAGTGATAAGCTGGACAGGATTCTGGAGCTGTCGAAGGAAATGGTGGAAAAGACCGTAAAAGAGGAAGGCTGCATAAGATACGAGCTGTTCCAGGACGTGAAGGACCCCAATACGTTGATTATCCTGGAAGAATGGGAGAACGAAGAGGCATTGGGCAGGCATATGGCTTCAGAACATTTCAAAAGGCTGGTTCCTCAAATGAATGAGTTCAGAGAGAGGGCATCGGAAATAAATATCTGCAGGAAGCTTTTCTAAGGTCTCAAATATTTTTGTATGGACCAATGTAAAAAATTGAGATTTTCTGTAAATAATCTGATATGATAATAATATTACCGTATCAGATTTTATTTTTTGAGTGGGGGTTAAGCAAAATGAGTTATTTTAGTTCCTATAAAGGGCTTCCTAAAAGCATATACACTATATTTTTTGCACAAATAATCAACCGTTTCGGTGATTTTGTCGTACCGTTCCTGAGCCTGTTTATGGTTAAGAAGCTGGGACTGAGCTATCAAAGTGCCGGAGTTGCAGTGATGCTTACTTCACTGTCGTCAATCCCCGGTTCTTTTGCAGGTGGAAAAATTGCCGACCATTTCGGGCGCAAGAAGTCTTATGCGCTCTTCCAGTTGAGTACGGCTGTTTGCTTGTTCTTTTGTGCATTCCTGAAAAACCCTGTAATAATAATTGCCCTTATATGTATGTCCTCGTTTTTTAATGGAGGGGTCCGGCCTATAATATCAGCTATCATCACGGATGTTCTACCTGCAGAAAAGAGACAGATGGGATTTTCACTGTCATATTTGGGTATCAACCTTGGGGTATCACTGGGGCCGCTTGTCGCGGGCTTTCTATTCAATCATTATATACCCCTCATATTCATTGGCGACGCAGCAACCTCTTTTTTAGCAGTTACTCTGGTTCTTACAAACATCAGGGAGACTTTGCCGGATTATGCAGACAACCATAATGTCAGTGATGTGGAAAAGAGCGAAACAGGCAATGTGTTTACAGTTTTGTGGAGAAGGCCCAAAATCCTTGTTTTTCTTATAATCAATACCATCTTAAGTATTGTCTATACACAGCACAGCTTTTCACTGCCCATGATGCTGGATAGGGTATTCGGGAGCAGCGGGGCAAGTAATTTCGGTATTATCATGAGCTTTAACGCTTTAACGGTTATAGTGATGACAATGTATATAACCCATCTGATAAGGAAATGGAAGTCCTTGAGTGCTATGGCCATGGCGGGGGTTTTGTATTCCATCGGCCTCGGGATGGTTACTTTTATACGCTCTCTGCCGTTGTTTATCCTGTCGACCTTCATCTGGACAATTGGCGAGATTATGGTGGTGACAAACTTTGGGGTATACATAGCAAACAATACACCTCAGAATTACAGGGCCCGGTTCAATGCTGTGGCATCCCTGAGCTGGTCCATTGGGGGAGCCCTTGGTACATCGCTGGTGGGACGGTATATGGATTTTTTCGGAGTGGAAGCTGTATGGCCGCTGGCCTTCTTCCTTGGGTTACTGGGTTCAGCGGGAATGTACCTGCTTAAAATCAAAACGGAAGGCCCAGTTTCCGGGAATGTTCAGCAAATCGGGGTCTCTGAAGACATTGATTAACCTGCTATAAACATAGCGTAAAATTACTGTAGGGTTTGGTTGGTAAGAAAATCCAATTTAATAGAAAAGAAGATGACATCCTGTTATGATATATAAGTAACTACACAAATAATCAAAAAAGGATGGGCATCTTCTATGTACAATAGTATACAGAATTTTAACGAATTTGGTGCAAGGAAAATTGAAGAAACAATAAAAAATTTCATAAGTGAGAAAAAAGATTTGGCTGACTTGGTTCTGGGCCTCCAGGAAAGCTTGTTCGAATTAGGAAGAAATATTGTCACAGAAGTTCTCGAGGATATGGATGAATATCTGCGCAAGTGCGAGATTAGAAAGAAAGATTGGGAAATTGTAAGAAAGGATGAAACAGGGCTTTTAAGGAGTTTTGGTGCTATCAAATATAACAGGACATATTTTAAGCCAAAGAAAGAAGGAAAACGTCAGTATCTTGTTGACGAGATTGTAGGAATAAATCCCCATGACAGGGTAAGTGCAGATGTAGTCATAAATGCTGTAGATGAGGCAATTGACAGCAGTTACCGGAAAGCCGGAGAAGAAGCAGCGTATATGGATAGGATCAGTAAGCAGGCTGTTATGAATAAGGTGCACCAGATGGAGATAGAAGATGCACCGATAGAAGTACAGGAGAAAAGGGAAGTTAGAGTCCTTTACATCGAAGCAGATGAAGACCATGTAGCATTACAGGATA
>JBLNDG010000066.1:0-14279 GCA_050261415.1 Caulobacteraceae bacterium
TTTTAATGGGGTTTTGTCACTTCTATTATATCACAGGAAGGGGCTTCTTGGACTTTTTTATTGCCCAAAACTATTGATTTTTCAATGTTCAACGCACATTAATAATGTGCGAAAGTTGATAATATAACTTAAAAACAATAAATAATAGGATTTCTGAAATATAACACATCTGTTAAGCCAGTCATATATAATTGTTTAGCTATAAATCCTTTTAATAAAATTCCTTCTCTATTGTTATATACTATTATTCTCATTTGAGATTATATATTAGTGCTATAAATAGTACATTTCATGAATTTGAATAATATAATTATAGTGAGAGTATTATCAATTAATTAAAAATGGTCGCATAATGCTTTAGGAGCCGGTTCCTTTCTTTATATTAGATAAATCAATTTATGAAGAAACACACATACGATATGATACCCGCATTAGGGGGGACTTTACATAGGCATCAATCTAATATTTAAACATTCTAATGTTACTTATTATATGGGAAGGAGAACATTAATGAGCGAAAAGAATTTTGGCAAAATTAAACGTGTCTTATGGATTATCTTATTTGCGAATTTTGGAGTCGCCCTTCTAAAGATAATGATTGGAAATATTATTAAAAGTACTAGTTTGATGGCAGATGGGTTTCATTCTTTTGCTGACGGCTCTTCTAATATAATAGGGCTGATAGGCATCGGCTTAGCAGCAAAACCAGTGGACAACGACCACCCTTATGGGCATAGGAAATTTGAAACCTTGGCAAGTTTATTTATTGCGGGAATGCTGATCTTTATTAGCGGTAAAATCATAACTGAGGCAGTATCCAGGTTTCTGCATCCGGTAATACCGCAAATTACTATGGAGAGTCTTATTACTTTGCTTGTAACTCTGGGAGTAAACATTTTTGTTTCAACTTATGAATACCGGGCAGGAAAGAAACTGGGCAGTTACATTCTTATGTCTGACTCGCTACATACCAGGAGCGACATTTATGTATCAATTGGGGTGCTGCTTACATTAATCTGTGTAAGGCGTGGAGTACCAATATTAATTGACCCTATTGCTTCATTGGCAGTTTCCGGCTTCATAATTCATGCAGCATATGAAATCTTTATGTCTACCAGTGGTATATTAGTTGATAAGATTGCGGTGGATACTGAGAAAATAAAGGATGTAACGATGCGGTTTGATCAGGTAAAAGACGTGCATAAGATTCGTAGTCGGGGCTCAGAAAGTGACATGTATGTTGATATGCATGTTATGGTTGAACCGAATATCAGTGTGGAAGAATCCCATCTTCTAACCCATGAAATAGAAAAAAGGATACAAGAAGAAATAAACAGTAATGCCCAAGTGATTGTACACCTGGAACCTTATTATGATTCCTGCGTGAGATAAAATTAAAAAATTCTATTATAAATGCAAAACACATCCTTTATTGGATGTATTTTGCATTTTTCAACAAAATCAGACAAATTGTATAATATAAAGAACTATTCGTATAATTATGTAGAGCAGAGCATTAAAAGCTGTTAAAATAACATTGTTAATTGAATAATTATTATCAAAATAAAGGTCTTAGGAATCCAGACTACTCGAGGGGAGATACAATCTTGGAAAATAGCAAAAATTTATTATTGATTTCTAAAGATGAAGTTTTAAATAATAATATAATCAGTCTTCTAAATCAATATAATATAATCCATCAGCAGTTCAATATTTCAAAGGTTATGATGAATGTTTACAAATATAACCCCATATTGATAATTGTTGATTTTGATGAATATGACTATTCAATATGCAAATTCCTTAATACTTTGGAATTGGACAGTTATATTCCTATAATCGCTCTACATTCAAAAAGCCAATTAAACCTGCCGATAAACAGCATGCCATTGGAATACTATATAAACAAAGCTGATATAACAGGCAGACTGGCTGATACGATAGATATGTTTGCATCATTCAAGGAAAAACACAGTGAAAACTTGACCAGTGGCTTATATAATCATATAAATAGTGCAGGCCTCAGTTTTATTAATACTGTAACTGCTCTCTCCAAGGCTTCTGAGGCAAATGGGGGTGGTACAAGTTCACATGTAAGCAGGGTTAATGCTTATTCTGCAATAATTGCAGAGAGCTTGGGGATGGATAAGAATTTCGTTGAAACAATTTCATTCTCTGCACAGATGCACGATGTAGGAAAGGTATCAATTCCAAAGCATATATTGTTTAAGCCGGGAAAATTGACAGAAGAGGAATTTGAAATAATAAAAACCCATACCATATTTGGCGCAAAAATAATAGGAGATTTGCCCCAGCTCAAGATGGCTTCTGAAATAGCTTTAAGCCACCATGAAAAATATGATGGATCCGGATATCCGTATGGAAAGTCCGGAGATGAAATACCGCTGTCAGGCAGGATTGTAGCTCTTGCTGACGTGTATGATGCATTGAGAACCAAGCGTGTTTATAAACCAGCCTTTGATCACAGTACTGCTTTTAATATAATGACTAACGGTGATGGGAGGGTGCATCCCCAACACTTTGATCCGGTAATTCTCAATGTGTTTAAGGTAAAGCATAAAGACTTCTATGAAATCTTTGAAAAATCCGAGCTATAAGTTCAACTGTTAGCCAATGCATTATCCTTTACCGGAGCGGGTGTTTGGCGGTTCAGCGTGGTAACACTATCTGCCGGTATTCTTCTATGGATTTTCCACATATTATATTTTAAACCGTTTGATATGAGATTAGCCATGTTCATAACAATGCTTAACCTTGTATTCTGGAGAATCATTATTTCCATAAAACCACTCACGTTAACTATTCCTGTGATATTCACATGACCTACTGACGGCAGGTTCTTATTTACTCCTGATCCTGGCGAGAGCGGTCCTTCTTTTATATTGATGAAGCCAATTCGTTCAATTCTTCCAAGGCAGGCATCAATTGCTATAATAAATGGGTTTTCAAAATTTTTGAACAAACTCATATATTCATTCAGGTTTTTTGCATGTACAGGCTCATCCAGAGTACCATATACATGCACATTCTCATATTTCATATCTTTTATTTTATAGCCTATCAGCGGACCGAGGCAGTCTCCGGTAGCTCTGTCAGTTCCAATACAAACGAAAATTATATCACTATAGCTTCCGTCATAAAAGAGATTCATGCATTCTTCAAAATAGTTGCAGAAGTAAGAAAAGGCATAAGGCTTATTAATATCTACCGTTCTGTCAAATCTGCTGTTCAATTTTTCTAACTCCTTTATATCATTATTTAATATAAAGTATTACCAAAAGGCAATTAGTAAATTCAGGCCGGTCTAAATAATTCGGATGCTGCATCAGTACATTTGGTGTATAATGTAAATTATAGACAAAGCGTTGTCTATGATAGAGTTAAGCTTAACACAGGTGTATTCTATATATATTAATCAGCAGGTTCAGATAATAGAACACCAAGAGATAAATTATAAGCCATAGATTATTTCGAGAATTGTAATAGAAGACTTTTTTGTGTTCTGTTCGTATATATTAATGTGAGGTGCTTAATTTGAACAAAAGAGACTCGAAGCGGAGAAGTTTTTTTCTTCTTGCTGTCGCTACAATCGTTGTACTTGGGGTATTAATATTTATTAATAATAAAACCTCCAGGAAGTCTCCGCTCTTCTCAGAGGGGGCATATCAGCTGGCGCTAACAGGTGAAGTTGAAACGGTATCAAATAACAACAGTCTTATGTACTGCGTGGATAATCTCCTTCTGGAAGCTCAATCTGATAACCTCAGAGTTAAGAATATCAAGGGGGAGGTAGTGTGGAGCCAAAAGCTTACCGGAAGCATAATAAAAATGACTAGTGCTGGTGATAATATTGTAATTGCAGATTCCGGTAACAACATAAGCTACTACTCATTACAGGGAAAACTCTTGTGGCACTATAAAGCTCCTTATGAAATAACTGATATATATGCAGAAGAGAATGGCAGTATATTAATTGAATACAAAGGCATGACAGGCGGTAGAGCAGAAGTGTTTTCCCAAGGTGGGAATAAGATCGGGAACATATCTGTAGAAAACGCAAATATTCTTTCCTTTTCTGCGGGCTCAAATTCATTTTCAATATCTATACTTGACATGTCTTCCGATGTAGTTAAAACAAAAATAATAACATATAATTTTAAGGGTGATATCCTTTGGGCAAACAATTTTGATAATATGCTAATCACAAAGTTGAATTACACTAAGAATAACAGGGTCTTAGCTGTTGGTGAAAACAGGATTTTAAGCTATAGAAGCGATGGAAAACTTCAGGGTGAGCTGAAAATAAACGGGAAGATATGCAATGTTGCCATGAGCGACAGCCTTACTGTTGTAGTGCTAAACAATATGGGCAGATTCTATGCCGTATGCTATGATTCCAATAACAGGGAACAGAGCCGGACTGAAATAAATATTTCACCTCTGGGCTTATTCCCTTTAAAAAACAATTTTGTAGTATATAATAAGGATGAATTAATTGTTTTTAGTGCTAAGGGAAGCGTTTTGTCGGCATATAAGTCAAATACAGATATAAGCAGGGTCTATATGACATTGGATAACAAGCTGTATATTGTGTCAAATAGAAAGCTGCAGCTTCTGGAATATAAATAAAATGTGAAAACAAAGGAGGCATTTATGAACTGGGTAGATTATGTGATTATTGTATTTCTTCTGCTCGGATTATTTATGGGCATGAAGAAAGGCCTCATAATGTCCTTATCAAATGTGGCCTGCATAATAATATCGATAATAGTTGCAAAAAACTATTATAAGCTTGTATCGGTATTCCTGATTCAAAATACCCCGATAGAAGAAAAAATAGCAAAATTTCTTTCCGATAAGAATTTTGCGAAAAGCCTGATGGCTGTACCCTCAGGGGTAAGCACAGTCTTTTCATCCAGTTCAAACTTTACTTCTGATTTGAATTCTTTTGTTTCTATTCTAATATTAAATGCCATTTCGGTTTTAGTTGTTTTTCTTATTGTCAGACTTATATTAGGGTTTGTAGAAGGCTTTCTTGCAGGAATTGTTGAGGTTCCGGGCTTTAGAGAGTTGAATAGACTGGGGGGCGGACTTGTGGGCTGCGCCAAGAATGTCATAATTTTAATGCTGATATTTACTGTTGCCACACCTATTTCTGCAATGCAGCTTTTCACACCCTTGGGGGAAGGCATAAAGTCATCGGTAATAGCAAAGTACTTCTATAATTATAACTTCATACTTGGATGGGTATGGTCTGCAGCTCTTGACATTATAAAAAAGGCTTCTAGTTAAGCATTTTAACGACAAAGGAAGCCTTTTATGAAATGCATTTAACGGAAAGCTTGTTTAAGGTGAATTTATGCTTTCCTATGCATTATAAAAAAGTAAGGGGGATGCTTTGAACCTATGGATAGGAAGAAAACCCTGGCGGGGGTCGCACTTATATTAACCGGAGTCGCTTTATACTTAAGGAACTTTCATATAACCACGTCAAGTTCCATAACTCTTTTTATAGGACTCTTCTTAATTGCTGCTTATATAATGCAAAAGCAGCAGCCTTTTATAATATTTGGCGGTATTTTTACTGCAATCGGGTTAATGTCGTTATTGGAAGATTTGAATCCTTTCAGGATCAATATTACTTTTGAAATAATGCTTATTGTTTTGGGTTTGATATTCATATTTCTATTCTATTCAAGGAACATCACCGGATTTGTTTTCCCGGGCTTTATTCTCCCGGCATTAGGCGTATATTTTATATTGATCAGGACCTTTGGGGAGAGGTATATGTCGCCCAGTTTATTTCTTCTGCTCGGGTTTGCTTTTTATGTGATATATTTTGTTGCCTATATAGGGAAGTCGAATTGGCCGCTTATTCCTGCTACGATTCTATTGGCTGTTGGAATTTTAGCATATTCCTTTAGGCTTGGAATATTGGATTTCAACATGATACTTTTACGCGGAGACTACATTTGGCCCTTAGTATTGATCTTTGTAGGGGCGCTTATATTATTCAACAGGTTATTCCGCAAATCTAAATAAAAGGTGATATTATGTATCAGTTAAAGTATAAAATATGGATTGATAAAGATGGAAAGGTATTTGGCAAAGGACCACTTGAACTGCTCAATGGCGTCAAGGAAAGCGGGTCTTTGGCGGATGCTGCAAGAAGAATGGATATGTCATATAACAAAGCGTTTACTCTTATTAAGAATATTGAAGAAAAGTTGGGATTTAAGTTGATAACGAGCAAATCCGGCGGTTCAAAAGGAGGGGGTTCCGAGCTAACAGAAGAAGCAGAAAAGCTTATTGCAGTATATCAGAATTTTTATGAAGAATGTGAAAGAAACCTAAAGGATATATTTGAAAAACATTTCAAAAATTTTAATTTACAATAAAGGAAATTTATATATTATCTTTAAATATTATTGCGTATGCGTTATACTTTTGTTAATATAACGTATGCACAATAATTATGTAATGGAGGATAATTATGAGAAAAATAGTTTTACTTATTGCTTTTATGGCTAGCATAATGTTTCTGCAGGGATGCACACAGGAAAAGCCGCAAAAAGTCCAGAAGGAAGTATTTGTTTTTGCAGCTGCAAGCCTGAAGGATTCTCTTACCGATATAAAGTACAACTTTGAAAAAGATAAGGACATTAAATTAATGTTAAACTTTGCGGCATCCGGTACACTCCAGAAACAGATTGAAGAAGGTGCTCCGGCGGATTTGTTCATATTGGCAGGGAGAAAACAGATGGATGCTCTAGAAAATGAAAACATGATAGAGAATGGCAGTAGAACGAATTTGTTAAAAAATAGGCTTGTGCTTGTTGTATCGAAGGATTATAAGGATAAGATAAAGACAATAGCCGATCTGGCTGATTTGGATATCAAGATAAGCATTGGAGAACCTGAGACTGTTCCGGCCGGTCTATATGCGAAAGAAAGCCTTACAAGCATGAAATTGTGGGATAAACTAAGCAGCAAAATAGTATTTGCTAAAGATGTAAAGCAGGTTCTTACATATGTAGAAAGGGGAGAGACAGCTGCCGGTATAGTATATGCTTCTGATGCGTCCGTAATAAAAGATAGTTATGTTGTGGAAACTGTCGAGGAAAATACACATAGTCCTATTGTATATCCTGCCGCCATTTTATCATCAAGTAAAGATAAAGACTCTTCAAAGATGTTTTTGGATTACTTAATGTCTAGTGAGTCACAACGGATATTTGAGAAGTATGGTTTCAGTACTGTTGTAAAGTAGGTGTGTAAAATGATAGCTGCTCCAATATTTATATCCATGAAGGTTGCTATAACAGCCACATTTTTTACTTTGGTAGCCGGGGGTTTGTTGGCAAGACTATTTACAAAATATAATTTCAGAGGTAAGGGTTTGCTTGAGGTGCTCATAATGCTGCCTATGGTGATTCCTCCGTCGATTACCGGATATGGACTGCTCATACTGATAGGCAGGAGGGGTTTAATCGGAAAAGTTTTATGGGATGTTTTTAGAATAAGTATAGTCTTTACATGGGTGGCTGCTTCATTGGCTGCTTCAATTGTCTCACTACCATTAATGTATCAAAGCTGCAAAGCGGCATTTATGAATGTTGAGCATAAATATGAGAACGCTGCACGAACCCTATGTGCAGATGAGGGAAGGGTATTCTGGAGAATAACGGTGCCCCTTGCCCTCCCGGGAATAATCAGCGGTATTGTCCTGTCTTTTTCAAGAGCTCTTGGTGAATTTGGAGCAACACTAATGGTAGCAGGGAATATATCGGGAGAAACAAGTACTATACCTCTTGCAATTTATTTTGCTGTTGAAAGCGGAGATACGCGGACAGCCAATATTTTGATGTGCATAGTATTATTTTTTAGCTTTTCATTGATATATAGCTTAAACATATGGCTCAAAAATAAATTAATATAGGTGATATGAATGATATTTGTTGATATACATAAAAGGCTCAGATACTTTGATATGAATATACAATTCAAATCCAGTAATGAGGTATTGATAATTCAAGGACCATCGGGTTCAGGAAAAACTACAATACTAAACTGTATAGCCGGAATAGATCAGCCTGATGCCGGTAGTGTTATAATTAACGATACAGTTGTTTATTCGTCAGATGATAAAGTCAATTTGCCTGTCAAGAATAGAAATATAGGATATGTATTTCAGGATTATGCTCTTTTCCCTCATATGACTGTTAAAGACAATATACTTTTTGGAGCAAAGAGCAAGGGAATCAAAAATTCAGATTATTGCGAAGTGCTGATGGATAAATTCAAAATTAAACATTTGGAAAAAAGGTACCCATCGCGTATTTCAGGTGGCGAAAAACAAAGAGTTGCACTTGCCAGGGCGCTATGTGCAAAGCCTGAATTATTACTGCTGGATGAACCGTTTTCTGCCCTGGATGCCGATATAAAAGAAAAACTGTACAGTGAATTTATAGATCTTAAAAAGACATTGGATATAGGTGTAATTTTGATAACACATAATGATGAAGAGGCAAAGCTTCTCGGTGACAGAATAATAAAAATAAGAGACGGCCAGATAAAATAAAGGGGCGATTCAATCGCCCCTTATTTTTTGTTCTCAATATTTATTGCACCATTTGATGTATTGGCTTTAATATATAGTTTGTTTGATGCAGTATCAAAATTACTGCTCTTTACAGATGCTCTGCTCTGCATGCCGATATTTTTCCTGTCAAGAGTAGATACTAAGTTTGGTAGAGCTATATCTATTGTTCCCATTGTAGTTGCTGCATCTACCGCATATTCACAACCCTCAGTCATGCCCAGTTCTATATTAATTCTACCGTTTGAAGTGTTTAAAACATATTTGGCATCCATATCTTCCTTTTTATATAATTCGTTTGCTTCGATTGTTGCATTGGTAGTCTTTGCATCGATATTATCAAGCTTGCAGTCGGAAATTTCTATCTTTGCATTAGATGTTCTTATATTCGCCAGCTTTGCTGATGATTTTTCAAGAACAATCCTGCCGTTATCAGTCAAAACTTCAATTTCGTTGCTGTCACACTTGCTGATATATACTTTACCGTTATTGGTATTGCATTTTAAGGTTTTTGCCTGTATCTCCGATACTTCACACTTTCCGTTATCAGTATAGAGGTTTAAAGCTTCAAGGCTTTGCGGTACGAGCATTTCAATTTTACCCCAACTCTTTCCGGGAAGCTCGCATGAGAGCTTGCAATGGTTTCCATCTATAACCGCTTTGAAATATTCATCTATAGCAAGTTGTGACACATTTGAGTTAGCGTTGATATTGACAATGATATTCTGAATATCTCCGGGAAAAACTTTTATGGAGAAGTTGTTTGCATCCAGGTCAATGTTTGGATTACTTTCAATGGGATATGTGTAGCTGCTGGTGTATTTCTCATAACCAATGTCGAAAATGTTTCCAAATTGGCTTGTAAAGGTATCAGCAAGTCTTCCGGCTGATTCTGCGATGTCATGTCCCAGGTTTTCAACCCTCTTTGCAAATTCTTCGGTAAACCTTTCTGCATTGCCGTTCAGTTTCTCGTTTTCAATTCTTTCATTTATTTGTCCTGCAAATTTTCCGGCTCTTTCTCCCAAGGTCTCCGCAAATTTTGCTGCCTTTTCACCGAATTTGCTAATCTTCTCATCAATTTTCATTTCATTCAGCTTCGCAGTAAAATCTTCTTTAAAATCGTTAACCCTAGGGCCCGCTGAGGTTTTGGCTTCTGAGCCCCCTTTATCCAGTGCTTCCAAAAGCTTTAATGCCTCATCAGTAGTAATCTTGCCCTCCTGGAGCATTTTAAGAATCATCATTTTTTCTTCCATAATATAATTCCTCCTAATCTTTTAGAAGCATAACAGCTTCTTCAGAGGTAATCTCACCCCTGTACAATCTTTCAAGAATTTCTTTTTTATTCACACTTGCAGGAACTTGGTTTTTGTAACCAAGAGCCTCTATTAGTGAATCCAGCTTGCCCTTTACGGTGGGGTATGAGATCCCCAACTCCTTCTCTATTTCTTTTATATTTCCTCTGTTCTTTATGAATACTTCTGCGAAATCCTTATGCTCCTGGGGAAGAGAACAGAACTTGCACAAGCTGAAGTGGCCCCTTATTGTACTTCCGCATGAGTTGCACGATACTTCAGTAATTTCAATGTTTTCGTGGCAAATTGGACACTGGCCTAAAACTTCCTTTTTCATATTACACCTCTTAATGTATGAATCTTTCATAATCCATTATATTACTAATATTAAATATGTCAATATTGTAATTAAATATATTAATAATATTATTATTCAAATTTTATATTTTTAATGATAGCATAAAATTGTTTAATATGGTTTTAATAATTAATTTAAATCCTCAATAATATATACTCTATTCATTACCTATTTGTTTTAAAATAAAACAAAAAATGTTATAATTCTAATGTTATATGTTTTGTTATGTCTAATTTTATTCACACTATATATTTAGAAATAATTCAAATAGCTTTTTTCTATAGTACATTGGGCAATTATTCAAAATGTAACTAGTTGTAGAATCAAAAACTGCATTGGATTAATATATAATAAAAACTGTATGGAGGGTAATATAATGAAAGAAATAGATGCCAGAGGACTTGCGTGTCCTCAGCCTGTAATTCTTACAAAAAAGGCTCTTGAAGAAATAGTTGAAGGGGAAGTTATTACCGTAGTGGATAACATTACGGCAAGAGAAAACGTATCAAGACTTGCGGCAAATCTGAATTATGAATATGAAGTATCAGATAATGGCGGTTGCTACAGCATTAAGATAAAAAAGACCGGAAAAGGCGCAAAAACAGAGACTAAGACAGACAGTACCGTAATAGTGATAACCACTAATAAGCTGGGGCAGGGGGATGAAGCCCTGGGTAAGGTACTTATGAAAAGCTATACCTATGCCCTGACTGAAGTAAATCCTCTTCCAATAGCAGTATTATTTCTTAACAGTGGTGTAAAGCTGACTACCGAAGGTTCAGAAGTACTGGAGAATCTGGAAAAGCTTTACGAAGCCGGTGTGGAGCTCATTAGCTGTGGTACATGCTTGGATTTTTACAATCTGAAAGACAAACTGAAAATAGGCATTGTAGGAAATATGTATTCCATTATTGAATATATGAATACTGCCTCAAAGGTGATAAATATAGGATAGTAGGGGATTGAAAAATGAAGGGAATTGCTGTATGGCTCCAAAATTATATAAATGTAGATAGTTTGCTGATAGGATACTATCTCTCCATTGCATTGAAAATAGTTGTAATCATAATTATTTCGAGAATTATAATATCCATAGCAAATAGGCTCATTGTAAAGGCTTTCAGGCTTCATCCAAAGCTGAGGGCTGATGAAAAAAAATCCAATACACTTATAGGAATACTTAGGAGCATTGTTAAGTATGCAGTCTATATAATAATGGGCATATCAATCCTGAATGTGCTCAATATACCTACGGAACCGCTTTTGGCTACAGCGGGACTTGGCGGGTTGGCCATAGGCTTTGGTGCACAAAGCCTGGTTAGAGATATTTTTACAGGATTTTTTATATTATTTGAGGATCAATATGGAGTTGGGGACTATATTACCACAGGCAGCATGACCGGTACAGTTGAAGATATGGGACTCAGGACAACAAAAGTAAGGGCTTCCAATGGCGATCTCCATATAATACCCAATGGTGAGGTAAAGACAGTTACAAACCATTCGAGAGGCAATTCCCTTGCAACGATTGATGTGGGAATTGCCTATGAAGCGGACGCTGAAAAAGCAATGGACGTGCTAAAGGAAATAACTAAGGAGTATTACAGCAGGAATTCGGAAAAAATTGCACAAGAGCCTGAGGTACTTGGAATTATCAAGTTCAATGAATCTGAAGTAGTAATACGGACTATAATACAAGCTAAGCCTCTTTTGCACTGGCAGGTGGAGAGAGAAGTAAGACTGCTTGTACTGGAAGCTTTCAAGAAGCAAAATATTGAGATACCATATCCCAAAAGAGTGGTAATAAATCAAAAAGATGCCTGATTTGCATCTTTGCTTAGGAGGATATATATGTACTACCCTAAGAAATTTAACCTTGGAGATATAGTAGAAACAAAAAAACAACATCCTTGCGGCAGCAACCAATGGGAAGTAATACGGGTCGGGGCGGATTTCAAGATAAAATGCCTGGGATGCGACAGGATTGTTATGCTTCCGAGGCCAAAGTTTGAGAAATCTGTAAAAAAGATAATAAAAAGTGCTGCTCCTGAAGAAAATAATGAAAATATTGAACGCACTTAGGGTATTATATTGGGTATAGTGCGAATTCAATGAGAATCAAGGAAACATTTACGTGAAATTTGAACCAGTATTGTAAAAAGTTTTTCAACGAAATGCAAGAACAGTTGAAAAAAAGTTCATATAGTGCTATAATCTATTATTGCGTAAATATCCTCGCTCTATCATATTTGGATAGGGCCGTCAGTCCGTGGGGAGGAGGTGAATTCCATGAATAAGTACGAGACCATATACATTATAAGACCGACAGTTGAAGAAGAAGGTATAAAAGCGCTTGAAGAAAAGTTCAAGGCAATCGTTGAAGCCAACGGTGAAATTGAAACTATCGATGAGTGGGGCAAAAGAAAGCTCGCTTACCTTATTGACGATATCGGCGAAGGTTTTTATGTATATATGAAATATAAAGCTGCGCAGGATGTACCGAAGGAGCTGGACAGAGTATTCGGTATTACAGAAGATATACTCAGGCACATGGTAATAAAAATAGAAGAGTAATAAAATGATTTAGGCGGTGTGATTATGTTGAATAAAGTTGCCCTTGTGGGTAGATTAACTAGAGACCCGGAAGTCAGATATACAGCAGATAATCAAACACCAATCGCTAAATTTACTATCGCAGTTGATAGAACATTTAAAAGAGAAGGTCAACAGTCAGCGGATTTTATACCTGTTGTTGTATTCGGCAAATCAGCAGAAAATTGCGGAAAGTTCATCAAGAAGGGCAGAATGGTTGCTGTTTCCGGAAGGCTGCAGACAAGAAGCTGGGATGACCAGGAAGGCAAAAGGCATTACGCAACAGAAGTAATAGCTGATGAAGTAGATTTTCTGGATAGAGGCTCGGATGCAAAGGGGTCGGAAGGTGAAGGCGGATTTGGAGAGGATTACGGTGACTTCCACCCTGCAGAAGAAGAGGACGATCTTCCATTTTAACAGGATAGGAGGGAAAAGCGTTGAATAAAAGAGGCGGCGAAAGAACCGGCGGCGGCGGAAAAATGAGAAAGCCGAAGAAAAAAGTATGTAACTTTTGTATAGATAAAGTTGAATGCATAGATTACAAAGATGTGAATAAGCTTAGAAGATATATCACAGAAAGAGGAAAGATAATCCCAAGGAGAATTTCCGGTAACTGTGCTAAACATCAAAGACAGCTTACAATCGCAATAAAGAGAGCAAGAAACATAGCTTTATTGCCATTTACTACCGATTAATGGTAGCTTTTAAAAAGCCTGGTATATACCAGGCTTTTGTGTTATGCATATGTTATTCAAACCCGCTTATTCCAATATTTAAAAGGTTTTTTGCAAAAGGTATTATGGGAGATGTGTCGAATTATAAGATTGGATTATTCCGCTTTGTTGTCTACCATTATTAATTGTGGTAATATAAAATAAGCCGATGGATGAATATTTTTATAAATGAAAACCGGAATAATATAAATAAATAGTGCTTGGACAGAAAACGACCAATTTTTCAGTATACAAAAGCTATAATATTATATAATAGGAAATCTTAGCTTTAGTCTTAACTGAAAAGTAATGGGGGGAACCGGGGTGCTGAATCAGGAAACCGATATAACAAAAAATATTAAAGTAATAGAATTTTTAAAGAGCGAATTGTTAACTGCAGTTGCATCGTTGCATCAGAACCTTTTAAAGGGTACTAAGGTTGGGCAGGAGGTTATAATCGACATATTGGCGGATTTGGTGCTGGTTACATATTTGCTTGGAAAGCGGCTTGGAATAGCGTATTCTCTGATTGATTCGAAAGTGACCGAGAAAATAAGAATAGGTATGCTGGAAGAACACGAAACCGAAAAATGGTACGGGGATCTTTCAGACCTCTTTGAATATATTAAAAAGAAAAAGGGCTAGGGGTGCAGAATGGGAAGAATACAGACAAAAGCCTTGGTAGAAAGTGCGATATTTGCAGC
>JBLNDG010000067.1:0-31319 GCA_050261415.1 Caulobacteraceae bacterium
AATCCGGTATAACGCTTGAAGACCTGGGAAAAATATTTCTCATCCCTGAAACCGACATTATTGGCTATTTCATAATTCTTCAAGTAGGAACCTGTGAGATATTCCTTGGCTTTTTGAATCCTGTACTGGTTGAGAAAGTCCAAAAAATTGACGCCGGTCTCCTGCTTGAACAATAGGCTCAGATAGCCAGGGGTAATATAAATATTCTTAGCTATGCAATCCAGGGAAATATCCTTCGGATAATTCGAATGGATATAGTCTATGGCTGATTTAACAAGTTTGTTTGTTTTTTCCCTCTCTGCAAGCTTATCAAACACCTGCTTTATGATAAAGACGATTCTTTCCTGAAGCTCACTGTTTGTTTCGCATTTCTGAATACTTTCAAAGAACTTCAATTCCTCGTCAAGTACATTTCCCGTGCTGATGTTGTTTTCTATGCAGAACCTGAAAATACTACCCAGCAAGGCAGCAGTGGCTCTCTGCAAATATGCCTTTGACGGGCTGCTGCTTTGGTGGAGGCACTTGTAAAATACTCTTACCTTTTCCTCTACAATTTCTCTGTTTCCTGTTCTCAGACAATTTATAACAGCCAGCTCCTCATTCAGGGGATATGAGTTTTTTTGAGTGCTTGGCAGTGTTATATCATTGAAAACAATAACTCTGTTTTCCCCTAAAAAGAATTTTGATTCAACAGCAGAAACAGCCTCTTTGTACGATACCCACAGGCTTTCCGGATTCTCCGCACAATTGCCGATACCTATAGTTACCGTAATATTCAACGTGCCGCTGATGCTTTCTTTAAGAATCTCCATATGGTTCAGGAACTGATTTAAAAGAAACGTCCGGTTATTAGGCGACAGAATTGCTGCAACATCTTCCCCGTTCTGGAAGACTTCAATGTGATAATATGGAGCCAGACTGTCGTATGCCAGCTGTGAGACTGCAATCTTCATAGCTTCAACTCCAAAATCTCCTTGCTCCTCGTATAGATTTGCCATTGAGTCTATCCTGATGAGGGCAACTGATAGATTGCTGCATGGAAGACTGATATTATATAGGCTGAACTTGCTTTCGAGCTTTGCATAGTCCATTGCCTTCCCGTAAATTAGCTCCCTCAGAAGCTTTTCCTTCAGTGTCGGCAGGCTCTCCAGAAACTGCTGCTTATACTTCTGGAACAAAGCCTCCTGCTGCTTTTCCTCGTCCAGCTCAGCCTTAACCTTTAGAACTGCTTCGAGGATATCGCTCGGTCTGCATGGCTTCAAGAGGTAATTTGCGGCTTTAAGGTCGATAGCCTTCTGTGCATAGTAGAAATCATCATAGCCACTGAGGAAAATGCACTTGACCGGAAGATTGTCCTGAGAGATTCTTTCCAATAATTCAAGGCCATCCAGTAATGGCATCCTTATATCCATAATAACAATATCGGGTGACAGCCGGTGAATAAATTCAAGTGCTTCTATTCCGTTGCAGGCCTCCCCGCATAGGGTAATACCGTTACCTTCCCAATCAATGATGGTTTTGAGACCTTCCAGGATTTCTGTTTCATCATCTACAATCATAAGCTTGTACATATTGACCCTCCTGTTTCTCAACTTACTGCCTTGTATATCTTGGGTAAAATGATTTCAACTTTTGTTCCTTTTCCCGGTGAGCCGGTAATATTGATTTTATAATCACCATCGTAGTATAATGCCAGCCTTTGGTCTACATTGCTGATGGCATAGCCTTGTTTCGAGGGAAGACCTTTTTCATCGGTACGGGTCCTGTTCAAAAGCTCGCTGACAGCAGCCTGATCAATTCCCACACCGTTGTCCTCGATTACAAATACCATCTTTTCATCGGCGAACCTCCCGCTTATCTTTATATGACAGGTCCTATCATAGGCTTCCATACCATGTATTATTGAATTTTCGACAAAGGGCTGAAATATAAGCTTTGGAATTGAATAGTCCTGTATCAGAGGGCCAAAATCAATCTCGTAGGTCAGCCTTTCACGGAACCTGCTGCTTTGGAGAAGCAGATAATGCTCAATGAATTCTTTCTCCTCCCTGACCAGTATGAACTCACTGCCCTTGTTCAGTGTTGTCCTGAACAGCCTGGACAAGGCATAAACCATTTCACTGATATCCTTTTGCTTTGATTTTTCAGCTTTCCAGAAAATTGTGTCCAGGGTATTATACAAGAAATGCGGATTTATCTGGGCCTGAAGTGCTTTAAGCTCAGCTTCACGCTCCTTTATCTGCAGCTTATAAACCTTGCCGATTAGGTTGTTTATATTGTCTATCATGTCGTTGTACTGCGCTCCAAGCATACCGATTTCATCGTTGTATTTGAAACCGACCTTTTCTTTGAAATTCCCGTTCTTGACTTTTTCCATAGAGCTTAACAGCTGCTTAATAGGTAAAGTCAGTATCGAGGAAGTATAGGCGGAAAACATAAAGGCGATAGCAAGACACACCAAAGTCACAACCACTGTCAGACCCAGTATTGAGTTCAAATCTTCCAAAAGCAGATTGACAGGTGTTATAGAAACTACCTTCCAGCCGCTTTGCTTCATTGTATTATAAACCATGAGCAGCTTTTTGCCGTTTGCCCTGAAGATTGTACTTCCGCTGGAGTTTTTCAAATGAGCCGTAATATTCGCCAGTTCGCTATTTGCTATACTCATGTCTGCTGTTTGGCTGGACGTAATAACCCGGTTATCCCGGTCCAGTATCATGGTATTGCCGGATATTTTGCTGTTGCTGCTAT
This sequence comes from Caulobacteraceae bacterium, assembly GCA_050261415.1. GTDB lineage: Bacteria > Bacillota > Clostridia > Lutisporales > Lutisporaceae > JBLNDG01. The sequence goes on from JBLNDG010000067.1 coordinate 2,752, forward strand.
ATATGCCTTTGAGCACATTGTGATTCACACATATGGCCATAAGCCCCGAGGCTTCATAAGTGTTGTTGTCCAACAACGCCCTGATCATTGCTATCTTAGGTGCCTTATTGTCCTCAATAAACACCTGGTTTTCATCATTCAGGTCAACCCATACGGGAGCCCCTTTCAAGGCGTGGACTTTCTCATATAACCGGCTTTGCTTTACTGATTCGTAGCTTTTGATTCCTGTACTTCTGTCACTGCTGATATAATACGTATCCCCATTTTTGTTATATATCACAATGAAGCTTATATAATCCTTTGAGGCGAGAAGGTTGTTGAAGGATTCAAGATTGTTGTTGACCAGCTTGCTTTGGACATTGTTCTTTGCTCTGAGAAAGGCTTGCACTGTAGGGTTGATGCATATGAATGTGGACAGATCGTAAATATCCTTTTGTAAAAAATCCATGCTGTTGGTTATCTGCTCAATATCCCTCACATTTGTCGAGGTCACATTGTTCTGGATCATTTTTGACGAAGTAACATAGGAGTATGTCCCAAGTATAATTGAAACAAGGATTATTATACTGTTGAAAACCACGAAGGCTTTGTACTTGAAACCAAGGTTCATATATCCGGTATGAAGCTTGGTCAAATACCTCCCGAATATTTTCATGCCATACACCTTCTTTTACATAACACGTACTATCTAAATAATACCAATTAATGATAAACCTGGCTACTATTAAAAGGGGGCTGAGCTAATCCTCCGAAAAATTTCAACCATTTTCAAAAAATACATACTATTAAGTGTTTTTCCATGACGTTATAATGAAAATGTGTTAAAGTTTTCCAAAGGAACTTTCTTAGCGGATCCATAAGTGAAGTGCCTTTAAAACAAGTTAATAAAGGGGGAGCTTCAATGAAAAAGAAAAGCGTAATGAAGTGGACAAGTATAATGCTTGCGTTGATATTACTACTTGGCTTAGCAGGCTGCGCGGCTGAAAAACCGGCTGCCGTACAGACAGAACCTCCAAAGGAAAACAAAGTCACAATCAAATTCTTTTCCAACCTTCCGGACCGTTCAGCTGGACAAGGAAAGCTTGAACAGCTGCTCTTGGACAACTATATCAAGGAAAACCCCAACGTAACGATTGAATTGGAAGCACTTCAGGATGAGCCTTACAAACAGAAATTCAAAGCATATGCATCAGGAAACCAACTGCCTGATTTATTTATGGTATGGGGACAGCCCTCCTTCTTCAATCCCGTTATGGAAGCGGGCTATGCCGCTGAATTGAATGCAGCAGACTTTGCAGATTACCAGTTCTTTAACGGTGCGCTGGATGGCTTCAGTCTTAACGGCAAGTTATACGGACTCCCAAGAAATACGGATTATATGATTTTATATTACAATAAGGCATTGTTTGAAAACAATGGTGTAAAAGTGCCTGAGACCTTCGAAGATGTTATAGCTGCAGCCAAGGCCTTCAGGGCAAAGGGCATAGCTCCCATAGCCATGAACGGTAAGGGCAAGTGGGCAATTTCACTGCTTTACCAGGACCTGGTCATCAAAGAAGGCGGGGATCAGAAGCTCATATATGATGCAATAAACGGCAAAGTGAAGTTTGTGGAAAACCCGGTACTGAAAAAGGCGGCAGAGGATTTGAAGGCATTGATGGATGTGAAAGGCTTCCAGGATTCCTTTGTAGCCGCTGACTATGGTGCAGCAAACAATCTGTTTGCCCAGGAAAAATCAGCAATGTATTACATGGGTGCATGGGAAGTGGGTATGGACAGCAATCCTAACTTCAGCGATTCCTTCAAGAAGAATGTTGATGTGGTGAAGTTCCCGGCTCCAAGCACCGGCTCCGGGAAGCCCACCGACCTGCTTGCCTGGAACGGCGGCGGTTATGCGGTATCGGCCAATTCACCGGTAAAGGACGAAGCAATCAAGCTGTTAAAATATATGATGAAACCGGAAAACTGGGCTAAGAATGGTTGGCAGCTCGGGTTGGTAGTACCAGGACAAAAATATGACAGTTACCTTACAGGGAAAGAGACAAACCTTCAGAAAAAGCTTACCGATGTGTTAAGCAGTACAACTTCAATAAGCGGTACCAGCTGGAACGACAGCATGACACCGGACTTCAAAACATCCTCCGAAAGCTTGTCTCAGGAGCTTGCTGCCGGGATGCTGACTCCGGAGAAATTCCTTGAAGAAATGGATAAGGCAGTAGCGGACGCTCTAGCGAAGTAAATACGGAACACTTTGATGCAGAGGCGTAAAGCTTCTGCATCAAATTAGTGGACATTCTACCAAAGTAGAATCAGTCAAAAGCGAGGAGGCTCAATGCCTCCGAGCTTTTATTTATCTTAGGAGGTCTTTTATGCACAAGTTGCTGCGGGATAAAAAAGTCATTGCTTTATTGATACTTCCGGGTTTATCAATCTTTGTGTTTGCAGTTTTTCTCCCAATAGTTTTGAGCATATATTATGGTATGACAAGCTGGTCGGGTATTGGAAAACCTGTGTTTGTTGGCTTGGCAAACTTCAAGGAGCTTGTTTTCCATGACAAGGTATTTTGGGTTTCCTTACGGAATGCTCTGCTCTTGGCAGTCGGATATGTAGTGATACAACATCCCCTGTGCCTAACAGCTGCGATAATACTTGACCAGATAGGAGGGAGACTGGAGAAAATATTCAGGACAATATTCTTCATACCTTGTGTAATTTCTGTTGTGGTAACCTCCAGGATGTGGGTAGGTATTTATGACCCTCAATACGGTTTGCTTAACAAAGCCTTGGATATTCTGCATCTGGGCTTTTTGAAGCAGGAATGGCTTGGCAATCCCAAACTGGTGCTTTGGTCTTTGCTGGTAATAATAATGTGGCAGGGCTTCGGCATGGGTATGCTTATTTACTATGCCGGCTTGAAGGGCATTCCCGAGGAACTGTACGAAGCTGCCAGGATAGACGGTGCAAGCGGTTTGAAGCTGTACACAAGTATAACACTCCCGCTGCTTCAGCCGGTTATAAGGATAAATGTAACTCTGGCAGTAATTGCTGCTCTGAAGCAGATGGAGACAATTTTTCTTACCACCAATGGAGGACCCGGCAATTCCAGCCAGTTCCTTGCCAATTACCTCTATATAAAAGCGTTCAACTCCTTTGAATACGGCTACGGCAATGCAATTTCCGTCTTGTTTGTGGCTGCTTGCCTGATTGCAACATTTTTACTGAATAGGCTGCTGAAACGGGAAGCGATAGAATACTAGAGGGGGATGGACATTATGGATAATAACAGAATCAGCAATATCAAGCCGAAAATCCTTAAAGCTTTTTTATATTCGGTGTTGGTCATTTTTTCCATAGGACAGCTTTTTCCTCTGGTATGGCTTGTTGATTTTTCACTATGCAAAAGCGGGGACCTGTTCGGGGCGAATATTCTTAAATGGCCGGACCCTCCACAGTGGCAAAATTATGTAACTGCATGGGTTGACGGGAAAATATTTCCGTTTCTCATAAACAGTCTTGTTGTAAACGCTGCTGCAGGCTTTTTCACCGTGCTCTTTTCACTTATGATGGGCTATGCCCTGACCCGTATGGAATGGAAGCTCAGGAAACGGACTCTTGCATTTATACTTTTAGGACTGATGATACCCATGCATGCAACCCTTCTTCCTAATTTTCAGACCTTTGGATATGTAGGTATCAGTGATTCCTACCTGGCATTGATAATCCCTTATATTGCATTTTCACTGCCTTTGGGAGTGTTCTTGATGACCGGCTTTATGGAAACAATACCCCGGTCGGTGGAGGAAGCAGCTGTTATTGACGGCTGCGGTATCATACGGATAGTATTCTCTATCGTACTGCCAATGGTAAAGCCCGCTGTCATGACCATACTCATAATGACTTTCCTGAATACCTGGAATGAATTCATCATGGCGGCAACCTACCTGACCAGCGATACTTACAGGACATTGCCCTTTGCTGTATACAACTTTGCAGGACAATATGCATCCAATTATTCGGTACAATTTGCTGTAATGAATCTGGTCGCTTTACCGTCACTGCTTGTTTATATTATATTGAACGAGCATATTACAAAGGGAGTTACTACAGGGGCGCTTAAGGGTTAATACCATTATGAAAATAAGGAGTGAATCCTATGAATAGATTGGAAGTAATACAAACTGCCAAAGATATTGCTTGCAGAATGTGCAGTGTAGGGGAACTCGACTTGTCCCCCCATATACAACAACAGCAGACTGTTATAAAAGTTGATGAAAGTCATGAATATCAGATTATAGAAGGCTTCGGCGGTGCTTTCACAGAGGCGGCGGCAGATACCTTCTATAAAATGAGTGAAGGCAAAAGAAAAGAAATATTGGAGGCTTATTTTTGCCCCGGCAAAGGACTTAACTATTCGCTGTGCCGTACTCATATCAACAGCTGTGACTTTTCACTCGAAAATTATTCCTATGACGAGGTGGAGGGGGATAAAGACCTGAAGCATTTTGATATCGGGAGAGATAAAAAACTTCTTATTCCAATGATTAAGGGAGCAATGCAGGCTAAAGGCTCACGAATCAAGCTTCTCGCATCGCCATGGAGCCCTCCCTGGTGGATGAAGACAAACGGAGAGATGAATCACGGGGGCAGACTTAAAGAAGAATACAGGCATAGCTGGGCTAAATACTATACTAAATATATAAGGGCATATAAGGAAGAAGGAATTGATATATGGGGAATCAGCGTCCAAAATGAACCGGATGCGGTTCAGACCTGGGATTCCTGTATATACAGTCATGAGGAGGAGCGGGATTTTGTCAGGGATTATCTGGGTCCTGTGCTGACAGAAGAAGCTCTGGAAAACATAAACATAATAGTTTGGGACTATAATACCGACCAGGTATATGATAGGGCCAAGGTCATTCTCGAAGACGGGAAATGTGCAAAATATGTCTGGGGAGTAGGGTTCCACTGGTATTCGGGGGATCAGTTCTATAATCTTGACAGGACCCACAGGTCATTCCCGGATAAAAAGCTCCTTTTTACCGAAGGCTGCCAGGAGGGTGGGGTGCACCTTGATTCATGGGCTGTAGGTGAAAGGTACGGGCATAACATGATAAATGATTTTAACAACTGGGCAGTAGGCTGGATAGATTGGAACATGGTGCTCAACCAAACCGGAGGGCCCAACCATGTGGGCAATTACTGTGATGCCCCTATAATTGCCAATACCGATACCGACGAAATATACTATGAAAACTCCTACTACTACATCGGTCATTTCAGCAGGTATATACAACCGGGGGCAGTAAGAATAGATTGCAGCTGCAACGATTGTGAAAAGCTTGAAGCGGCCGCCTTCAAAAATCCCGACGGTACTTTGGCTATAGTAGTTATAAATTCAAAAGCTGATGATGTTGACTATACAATCGACATAGGAGGCCTGAGGGCGGATATAAAAGCCCTTGCCCATTCGATAGTAACATTGAGGTACCGGAATAAGTAATAATACAAAAGTACCTGCTATAAAGCAATTTCGCAGCAGGTACTTTATGTTTTGGTACTTATGTATAATGTTTTATCCGACTGCAATTCAGCGAAGAAAACATCATTGTAGGAATGTATGCCTGCTTTATCCAATTCGGTTAATAGCCAGTTTTTCTCCAATCCATTATCTTCCAGAGCATTTTTGACGAGATTACCGTCAACGATAATCTCCGCAGGCAAACACATTCGTTTTTCAAGCTTTATGTTCATATCACTCCTGGTAATCGTTTCTTTTCCATGCTTTTTCAGGACGCTCAGCTGGCCGTTGGGCTCCAGAATTGCATAATCCACATCAGCAATACAAAAAGTATTATTATTTCTCAGAAGCATTGTAACATCATCCATATTCAAGCGGTTGGCTTTTAATGCATTTTGCATGATCTGCCCATTTTTAATGATGATGGAGGGCTCCCCATCCAATACGACACGGGCTTTGGCCGATTTAATGCTTATATATTCAACTAAAAAGGTCAAAAGCGCCCATAATATTAATCCGGCTATAGCATCTACCAATCTTATATCTCTGTGGACCACCATATCGCCAGCTATATTTCCCATCGCAATTCCGGTTATATAAGTAAAATAGTTTGATTGTCCGAGCTGTTTCCTGCCTAATAGCCTCATCATCAATAGCAGAACCGAAAAACCTATAAATGCTCTTGCGAATGTTTCCGAAATATCATACATTTCGTCCATCCCCACCAATAACGTATTTATTAAAAGTACTGCAATTATTATTGTTATTTAATTTACTTATTATTCCATGCAGCCTTTACAATGATATTGCAAAATGCACAGGGAAAATTTAGGAAACTTATTGACAATAAATAACATATGGTATATTATACATGTAGAATATTATTCTACATGTATAATATAAAAATAAATGGGAGAGATTATTATGTCATTACAGTATGCAATTTTGGGCTTGCTAAACTATGACTCAATGACAGGTTATGATATTAAAAAAATGTTTGATGAGTCGATAAATAACTTCTGGGCGGCCAGTATAAGCCAGATATATAGGGAACTGGGCACGCTGGAAAGCAAGGGGTACCTCACTTATACCATCCAGCCGCAGAACGACAGGCCGGACAAGAAAATTTACAGCATCACCGATGCCGGTAAGACAGCCTTTAAGGAGTGGATTATTGATATCCCCCAAAAGCTTTCAAAGGAAACCAGAGATGAGTTCACCCTAAGGATTTTTTTCGGCTCAAATTTAAGCAAGGAAGAATTGATCGGTATGTTTCAGGGCTTTATTCGAGAAAAGCGTGAGAATTTGGAGGAAGTGAAGAACTTATATCAAGTAGCTGAGCAATACTCCAAACAGATGAAGCTGTTTAACGGTGAAGAGATTTACTGGAAGTTTATACTCAAACGGGTGTGCAAGACCCAGCAGATGTTGATTGACTGGGCAAATGAATGTATAGATGAGTTGAATAAACAAAATGGGAGTGTAGAAAATGAGTAGGGAGATGAAATAAAATGGAAATTACTTACAATATCTTTTTGTTGGACTCAACCCGGGGAAGCTATGTTTATGTTGTCAAGGGTGATGAAACTGTATTGATTGACACAGGGCTTCCATGGAAGGGGAAAAGCATAATAAAGGAACTAAAGGCTATGGATATACAGCCTAAGGATATTAAGCACATTTTACTGACACATCATGATATGGACCATGTGGGGAATGTGGCGATGCTTCAGGAGATGACAGGGGCTGAGGTTTGGGCATCAAAAGAGGATATCCCGTATATATCAGGTGAGACTGACCGTTACGGATTTAAAAAATACCTTAAATATTTGTTCAGGTTAAAAAAGCCAAAACACATCAAACCATATGTCCAGGGTTTGAAAATCAATGATATAGAAGTTATACCGACTCCGGGTCATACTCCCGGACATGTATGCCTGCTCTATAAGGATGTACTTTTTGCAGGTGATCTGATAGAAAACAAAAACGGGAAGTTGAGGCCTTACCCTGCGCCTTGGAACTGGAATGACCGCATTATGACGGAATCAATTAAAGAAATATCCGGTGCTTTATTTAAGCTTATATGTCCCGCCCACGGGCTGCCCGTGGAAAGGGACAGTCAGTGGGAAGGGTTTATATCCTGCTTATAGCCGGTTACTTTGAAGGGGCCCAGGAAGAACATTTTTGAAAGAATCAGCGACATTTCTTCAGGGGATTTTTCCATGCCGCTTTCAAGCCATTGCTGGATAACGCCCAAATGAGCGGATAGTATATAGGATGCGAAATATGCTTCCGGGACAAGCATATTCTCGGGCTTAAACACTTTTACCATCTGTGATCCAAAAATGCTGGCTTCGATGAATTTTTTCAGCTTGGTATGAAATTTGGGGTCTCCTTTGGGACCAAGTATAGCTTTCATGAATTTGGAGTTTTCCTTAAGGTATTCGAAAATATTGATCATGAACGACATTGGCTTGTTTGCAGAGTCTATGCTGTCCACAAAATTCGCATTTAGTACATCGACAAAGCTTGCGACCTGTGCATGTTCTTTAAGCTCTTGCATTACTTCATTCTCAACCTGTTCCAGCAGGTCATACTTATCGGTATAATGCAGATAAAAGGTTCCCCTGTTTATATCAGCTCTTGTAGTCAGGTCGGTAATCGATATATTGCCGGAGCCTTTTTCTTCAATTAACTCCGATAAAGCATTCCGTATAAGCTTTTTTGTACGTATTGCCCTTCTGTCATTAGGCGATTTTAGCATCTTCTCATTTCCCCTTTTTACATTTTCTGCATCTGCGCATATAGATTTTAATAAACATTTATCAAAATAATGTTGATTAATGAACACACTAAATTTTGTTGCCTATTGCATTATTGGCTATACACATTATAATATGCTTATGGACCATTAATCAACATGATGTTCAAAAACGATACATAGTTAGCTGCCGTATATGCTATTTAAAATAACTTGGAACCATGGAGGTGAGCACAGCGGTTTTGCTGTGCATTGTATGAGCAATCTATTTCATGTTGGAATTGATATCGGATCTACAACAATCAAAATAGTAATATTAGACAGTAATAAAGGGCTGGTCTATAGCAAATATGAGAGACATTATGCTGACATAAGGAAAAAGCTTCAGCAGCTGCTTCATGATGCTTACAAAGTGCTGAAGGACGCACAGGTAACTATTGTAATTACCGGCTCCGGCGGGATGAACATTGCTAATAGTATGGGAGTCTCTTTTACTCAAGAAGTTATAGCCGCTACAAAAGCTGTCAAAACTTATTATCCTGAAACTGATGTAGCAATTGAACTGGGCGGAGAAGACGCCAAGATTACCTATTTCAATGATGGAATAGAACAGAGAATGAACGGTACTTGTGCAGGGGGAACAGGTTCATTTATAGATCAGATGGCTTCCTTGCTCAAAGTGGATGCATCAGGGTTAAACGAACTGGCCAAGAATTATAAGGTGATTTATCCTATTGCGGCCAGGTGCGGGGTTTTTGCAAAGACTGATGTGCAGCCTCTTCTGAATGAGGGTGTTGCAAAGGAGGATATTGCAGTATCTGTACTTCAGGCTGTTGTCATTCAGACAATAAGTGGGCTGGCTTGTGGAAGGCCTATTAAGGGCAATGTGGCTTTCTTGGGCGGACCGTTGTTTTTCCTTTCAGAATTGAGGAAAAGATTTATAGATACCCTGAAACTAAAGGATTATCAGATAATTTTTCCTGAGAATTCACAGCTCTACGTAGCAATTGGAGCAGCATTGTCTTCTCTGGAGGAAAAACCCATATCCTTTAAGGTATTGGTTGGCAAGACTGAAAGCTTCGAAAATGTTTCCCTTCATGAGTCAAATTGGTTGGCGCCGCTTTTCTCTGACGAGAGGGAGTATGCGGAATTCAAAGCAAGACATCAAAGAAGTTCGGTAGAGAGAAGGGAACTGCAGTCTTTCGAAGGAGGGTGCTTCCTGGGGATAGATGCGGGCTCAACCACTACCAAAATAGCACTTATAGACGGCGAAGGGGCACTTCTTTATACATATTACGGAAGCAATGAGGGAAGCCCTCTCAAGTCTACAATTAAAGCGCTCAAAGAGCTTTACGGGCTTCTGCCCCCAAAAGCGAAAATTGTAAATTCAACAGTAACAGGCTATGGAGAAGGCCTTTTGAAGGCAGCATTGAATGTAGATATTGGTGAGATAGAAACAATTGCGCATTATAAAGCAGCAGACTTCTTCTGCCCCGGTGTAGATTTTATACTGGATATTGGCGGTCAGGACATGAAGTGCCTGAAAATAAAGAATGGCGTTATTGAGAGTATATTACTGAACGAAGCTTGCTCTTCAGGCTGCGGCTCATTCCTGGATACATTTGCAAGCTCACTTGGTATGAGCATAGAAGAATTTGCGGGAGAAGCTCTGACAGCAGGAAAACCTGTTGACCTTGGTTCCAGGTGCACTGTGTTCATGAACTCAAGGGTTAAGCAGGCGCAAAAGGAAGGCGCTGCAGTGGGTGATATCTCTGCCGGCTTGTCCTACTCGGTAATAAAGAATGCTCTGTTTAAGGTAATAAAAGTAAAAAGCCCTAAGGAACTGGGGGAAAAAATAGTAGTTCAGGGCGGCACTTTTTATAATGATGCAGTGCTTAGAAGTTTTGAAATTCTATCCGGAAGGGAAGCAATAAGACCGGATATCGCAGGGATTATGGGAGCCTTTGGAGCAGCGCTTATTTCCAGGGAAAGATATGAGGAAGGCTGCGGTACAAACTTGCTGGGTATAAGCCAACTGAATGAATTTAACCTGAAAACCACTGTTTCAAGGTGCGGGCTATGTTCCAACAATTGCTTGCTGACAGTAAACAAGTTTGGAAATGGTGAAAAATTCATATCTGGGAACAGGTGTGAAAGAGGTGCCGGGAAAGTGAAGGATCAGAGCTCGTTACCGAATCTGTTCAAATATAAATATGAAAGATTATTTAAGTATAAACCATTGGAAAATTCAGAGGCAAAAAGGGGTACTATAGGTATTCCAAGAGTCTTGAACATGTACGAGGATTATCCTTTCTGGTTTACCATGTTTACAGAGCTGGGTTTCAGAGTGGAGCTGTCCGACAGGTCCTCAAATAAACTTTATGAAAAGGGAATCGAGACAATACCTTCTGAGTCTGTATGCTACCCGGGAAAGCTGGTTCATGGGCATATCATGAACCTTATTGAGAAGGGTGTAAAGTATATATTCTACCCTTCCATCACCCATGAGAAGCAGGAACAGAAGGAGGCGGACAATCACTTTAACTGCCCGATAGTAGTTTCATATCCAGAGGTTGTAAAAAACAATATTGATGTTTTGAGGGAAAAGAATATATTGTTAATTAAGCCGTTCTTGCCTTTTGATAACGAAGACAGGCTTGTAGAGAGATTGTGTGAGGAACTGAAACCATTTAAGATAAGCAAAATGATAATCAGGGAAAGTGTGCACAGTGCATACGAGGAGCAGGAGAATTTCAAGAAGGACATTCAAAGAGCCGGAGAAGATGCACTGAGGTATATAAGGGAAAATGGGCTGAAGGGGGTTGTCCTTGCAGGAAGACCCTACCATATAGATCCCCAGATAAACCATGGCATACCGGAGATGATAAATTCCCTCGGTATGGCAGTATTGACGGAAGATTCCATATCCCACCTCGGGCACGTTGAAAGACCCCTTAGGGTTGTGGACCAGTGGGCGTACCATTCCAGACTTTATGCTGCAGCAAGCTTTGCAGCAAAGCAAAAAGACCTGGAACTGGTGCAGTTGAATTCCTTCGGATGCGGTCTGGATGCTGTTACAACAGACCAGGTGCAGGAGATACTGAACGGAAATTCTAAAATATATACGGCGCTTAAGATAGATGAGGGGAATAACCTTGGAGCAGCAAGGATAAGACTTCGCTCTTTAAAGGCAACAATTTCCGAAAGGGATAAAAACGGTTTTACACTAAAGAAAGTAGACAACCGGTACAAGAGAATAGAGTTTACCAAGGAAATGAAGGAAAAGCATACAATCCTGGCACCACAAATGTCTCCTATACATTTTCAGTTCCTGGAGGAAGCATTCATACAGTCGGGATATAATGTGGTGGTATTGCCGTCAACAGACAGCGGAGCTGTAGATGAAGGATTAAAATATGTGAACAACGATGCATGCTATCCTGCAATAATTGTTATAGGACAATTGATTGAAGCATTGAAATCCGGCAAGTATGATTTGAACAATACTTCAGTGCTGATTTCTCAAACCGGCGGAGGCTGCAGGGCTACCAACTATATAGGCTTCCTGAGGAAGGCATTGAAGGATGCGGGTTTTGAAAAAGTTCCCGTTATATCGCTGAATGCTGTTGGTATAGAGAAAAATTCAGGCTTTAAGATTTCATTGGAGCTGCTGAATAGGGCATTGATGGCACTCATATACGGCGACTTATTGATGAATGTACTGTATAGAGTCAGACCTTACGAAAGAATAAAGGGTTCTGCCAATAAGTTATATGAAAAATGGGCAGGCATATGTGTAGAATCTCTTAAGCATGCAAATAGGAAAATCTTTAAGGGAAATATCAATAACATTGTAAAAGAATTTGATGAGCTGGAAATAGTTAATGAGGTTAAGCCCAAGGTAGGTCTGGTTGGGGAAATACTTGTGAAGTTCCATCCGACAGCAAATAATAATGTTGTAAATGTTGTGGAAGCTGAAGGTGCAGAAGCAGTAATGCCCGGACTTACAGACTTCCTGTTGTACAGTGCCTATGGCCTGGACTATAAATACAGGTATCTGTCCGGAAGTAAAATAGCTCAGGTTTTGGGAAATACAGCTATTAAGATCATAGAGTTTTATAGAAAGGCTTATATTGATGCATTGTCTTCCAGCTATAAGTTCCATGTTCCCAAAACAATAAAAGAGATAGCAAAAGGAGCTTCAACGGTTGTATCCTTGGGGCACCAGACCGGTGAGGGCTGGTTCCTGACCGGCGAAATGGTTGAGCTTATCCAGAGCGGGGTGAAGAATATCATATGTATGCAGCCTTTTGCATGTCTGCCGAACCATGTTACCGGAAAAGGTATGATTAAAGAATTAAAGAGGGTTTATCCGGGAACCAATATCGTAGCGATAGACTATGATCCGGGAGCAAGCGAGGTAAACCAGCTGAATAGGATAAAGCTTATGATTTCTACAGCTTTCGCGAATATTGAAGGCTTTAAGGCACATAAGGCAAATTCTTACAGCGCGACAGATTATGAGCACACTGAGGGCTTTGTCAGTGTATAATTTAAAAAGCACCTGTTACGAAACAATTCATAACGGGTGCTTTTATATTTCTGAATCATCATGGGTCATTTACTATCGATATTTCCGAAGCATGTCTTAAAAGCTTTTAAAAATGAAATTGCAAATTCCCGGCTATTGGAGTCTATAATAGATTTATCTACGACTTGCTCTAATAGTACCATTAAGTTTTCTAACTCATAACCTTCAAATTTTACTGTGTTTTCATCGACTTTTATCATAGCATCCTCCAAACATTAAAATCACTTAATCATTATACACCAAAAAAATTGATTTTTGTAGCTGGACGCACCTAAATCTAAAGCTTTTCTTCCAACATTTTTTCCATCAGATCCAAATAATCACCCGAATATGAAACGGTATTATGCACTATAAGTACTGTAAAGCCATGTATCAAGCTCAATACCGACAACGTTTCCATAGTCCAATCTTTCTTGCCGGGGTTAATCGATGCATAATAATCCTCTATACATTTTTTTGCTATCCCAAAGGGATGGTCTTCCCACAGTATGTTTACAGTGTAAACATCAAGATGTATAATCTATGTGGAGTTGACAGTGTAAACATTATTAGGGTGCTTACGCTGATTATAGAGGAAATTAAATGAGTACGACCATATTTTATTTTTCAGGAAGAGGCAACGCTTTGAATGCAGCTCGGATTATCGCAGGAAAATTGGGAGATACAAAGATTGTGCCTGTTTACAAAGCTTTGAACGAAGAGACAGACCTTTCTTCAGAGAGAATCGGGTTCTTATTCCCGGTGAAGACAAGAAATTTTATGTAAATGTCAGCTGTGACGGCTGTGGTATTTGTCAAAAGGTATGTCCCGTAAAAAATATTGTTATTCGCGAAGGCAAACCTGAATGGCTGCAGAGGTGCACACAATGCGGGGCCTGCTTCAATCTGTGTACGAAAAAGTCTTTGCAAGGGAAAAACCTGGCGGCAAAAACTTACCATATGAATCCTTACATTGAATTAAAAGACTTTATTCTGGATTAATATTGACTATTTCGTTGATTCATGAAGATAGCGGTTTATAGCTCTATTCTTTCTTCTGAATATTAACTTCGGACTAGAAACTCACTGTCCGAAGCTTTTTTTATGTGGATTTTTCCGCATAAAAAAAGAATGTTTTTGTTTACCGATATGATCTTAAGACCAGAGACCTAAATTTATAGTACGGAAGCCCTACTTGTTCACGCTTTTATTTCATTTTGATTATAAATATTATATAATAAAAAAGATTAACGCTGTAGAAAAATGTAGAAATTTGTAATAAGCGAGATTTTATATCTTGAGAAGCAGGTGATCAATGTGAGACTAGTTCCAACAAAATTTATCCCGGAGAACGCAGTTTTATCCGAGGCGCTTTACACGGATGAGGGGCAGGTGCTTGTCAATGCGGGGACTCAACTGACGCCCAGATTGGTGGAAAGAATAAATCAGAACCATATATTTTCGATATATATCAATGACCAGCACAGTACAGGCGAGATTGACCGCTTAGTTAATCCTTTGCTCAGACAGAAGGGCTACAAATTGGTCAAAAGGATCTTTGATGCAGCAGGCAATAAGAAACCCGACGGTACACCTGCACCTATACCCATAATGGATATGATGCCGGAGCTTTCTGCTCTTATGGACGATATTATATATGAAATGACCGGGTTTAAGGAAAAACAGCTTGAATACATCGATATAAAAAATGTCAACAGTTATTTGTACAGCTCAGCAATTAATGTTGCGCTGCTTTCAGTGCTTATAGGCTGGGAAATGGGTTTGAACAACGATATGATATATGAGCTTTTCATGGGCGGTATCTTTCATGACATCGGTATGGCCATGATGCCCAAGGAGGTATTATATAAAAAAGAGCCTCTTACGATGGATGACAAAAGGCTGGTATTATATCACCCTTTAACAGGTTACGAGTATCTCAAGGACAAGAGCTTTCTCAGCTCTTATGTCAGAGCAATAACATTGGGGCACCATGAGCATATTGACGGCTCCGGCTACCCCAGTAGAAAGAGCGGGAAGGATATTCACCTGCTGACTCAGATTATCGGAATAGCCGATATATATGACGCTATGACCTCGGACAGGCCGTATCGTCAGGCATTGCCTGTCAATGAAACTTTGGAGTATATCATGTCGGTAGCTAATAAACATTTTGATATGGAGATAGTAAAAGCATTTATTAAGAAGGTAAACCCATACCCCGTAGGCAGCCTTGTAAGGCTTACAAACGGACAGACTGCAGTAGTGAGAAAGGTGTCGCCGGATATGCCTTTGAGGCCTTTAATCAGCATTATCAAGGAGAATAATGGCGGCTTCGAATATACAGATGTAAATCTGGTAGAAAACCAGACCCTTATTATAGAGAGGATACAGTATTAAATAGGAGCTTTCAAACCAGAATTTCAGTTCTTCTCAATACGAAATAGCATGCATAATTGTATGCTATTTTTTTATTGGTGGACATTCTACCAAAGTAGAATCAGTCAAAAGCGAGGAGGCTCGATGCCTCCGAGCTTTTAGACCGTCCATGTGTCATACTTATATGGAAAATTACACCTTGTAACGAGTGTTACATCATGATACAATTAATGTAACGAACGTTACAAAGGAGGGGGAAAGTGGATAAGGGGAAATGGCTGGTTATAAACTACAACTTGCCTTCGGAGCCATCCAGACTGAGAGTGGCAGCATGGAGGAACCTTAAAAAATTGGGAGCCATTAATATTCAACAATCCATGTGGGCTTTACCTTATAATGATGATAATTATTCTGCATTGCAGGGGATTTCTCAGGACATTGAATCCAGTAATGGTGAAGTGCTTTTGATGCAATGTGAATTTTTGAGCCAAAAGCACGAACAGAAGGTTATTTCATATTTCAACAATATGAGGGATGAGGAATATAAAGAGTTTGTAGATGAATGTGAGGATTACCTCAAGGAGCTGGAGAAGGAGATTGCAATAGAAAAGTTTACTTTTGCAGAGCTTGAAGAGGAGGAGGAAGAACTTGAGAAGCTTATTGCCTGGCATGCAAAGATTGGATTAAGGGATATATTTCATTCCTCAGAAAGTGGCAGTGCAAAGGAAAAACTGGACCAGATCAGGCTAGCCTTTGAAAACTATAGTGATATGGTTTTTAAATATAATAATAAATAAAATTTGATAGATGCAGTGGGGTGATAGGTATGTGTGCAGACGGAGAGAAGGAGAAAAAGATCCTGGGGCTTGAATGGAATATATTTTTTACAGGTATAACCAGCTTTTTGACTGATACAACTACCAAAATGGTATATGCTGTTATGCCGCTTTTTTTGATGTCTATGGGTGCATCAAAGACGGAGTTGTCTCTTATTGAAGGTATTGCAGAAAGTACGGCGTCGGTTATCAAGGCTTTGTCGGGCAGGTGGAGCGACAGGATAGGGAAAAACAAGCCTTTTATGGTCGTGGGTTATGCAATTACAGCTGTTCTTTTTCCTTTATTCTCGATAGTGACTTCGCCTCTGCAGGTTCTTATAATAAGATTTGCCGAGAGAATAGGAAAAGGAGTAAGAACTGCACCAAGGGACAGCCTTATAGCAGGGTCCTCCAGTGTGGATAACAAGGGGAAAAGCTTTGGTTTTCACAAAGCAATGGATAACAGCGGGGCAATAGTGGGACCGCTTCTGGCCTTTGCAGTCCTGTCAGTTTTCCCGGGTAATTACCGCCGGGTATTCCTGATTTCAGCAGTGCCTGCTATATTTGGCGTATTAGCTATAGTTCTTTTTGTCAAGGAAGCAAAGAGAAGTAAAGGCATGTTTTCCGGTAAAGTAAAAATTAGCGACTTTCCAGTCAGGTATTATGTCTTTCTAGGGATTGCCTTCGTATTTACCCTGGGCAATTCTACTGATGCTCTGCTGCTGGTAAAAGCCAATGATGTTGGGATAGAAGCCTTATTCATACCGCTGGTATATCTTATATTCAATTCGGTTTCCGTAGTTTTCGCTGTTCCTGCAGGTATGCTTTCCGACAAAATCGGACGGGAAAGGCTGATTATCTTCGGATATCTGCTTTATTCCGTTATATACTTCTGCTTCGGAATAACAAACGATAAAATAACGGTAATCCTGCTATTTGCATTATATGGACTTTACAGCGCAGCTACGGATGGTGTACAGAAGGCATTGGTTTCAGATCTCATTGATAAAAACAGGAGGGGTACGGGACTCGGCATATACAATTCACTGATTGGCATTACGCTGCTTCCGGCAAGTGTAATAGCGGGTTTATTATATGACAAGGTCGACAATAGAGCACCATTTTTCTTTGGATCAGCAATGGCGCTGATTGCAGCAATATTAATGTTTGTATTTTAAGTGAAGGCCATAATGTAGGATTGCATTCCTTCAGGCATATAAGCGAAGTTTTTATGCTGCCGCAGCAGACTAAAAAAAGCTTTGACAAGTCACTGGACATTTTGAATAAACTCGAAATAAAAGTAAACTTATTCAGGCCGCCATGGGGTATTTTCAATCCTCTGACATACCATTACGCTAAACTATGCAGCTGTAAAATAGTCTTATGGTCAGTCCAGGCCCTGGATTGGAGCAAATATGTTACTGCAGATTTTATAAAACAAAGATTGGTTAATGGTGTCAGACCGGGAGATATCATTCTGCTTCATGACGGCAGAGGAGCAAAGAATGCTCCGAAGAGGACTATAGCCGCCTTGGAGGCAGCTATACCTACTCTGAAAGGAAAAGGCTATAAATTCGTCCTGGCGAAGGATTTGCATTAACTTCCGGGGGAGGGGTTTATATGAGAAAAATGCTCGGTTTCCTTTTAAGAAGGCTGGATTCCGCCATAGTAAAGGCGGCAGGCTGGAAGCACATACCTCATAGTGACACCGACTTAATGTATATGAGTATATATAAATACAAAGGGCCGGCAATTACACTCTCGGACGGGACTGCAGTCAAAAGGGGTGATTGAATAGCAGAGCTTCATCTTGATAATAAAGGGTTGAAATTGCTTGATACGTCATATACCAATCTAATAAGGCTGTTAAAAGGCGAATTGAAATCATTAAGGGAATGCTTTAAGGAAGAAGCATTTTCACATATCAGAGCCGTATTCGGGATTACTTTATTTTATGAGATAGCGGACAGACAGGGCTTTACAGTTCTAGACATAAGAAGCACTGTTAAGAGGTTTCTTTGGTCATTATGGGAAAACCTTCTTAGAGTGTCTTTCCGGAGAAAAAACAAAAAAGCGAGAAATAGATTGATCATGTCAAAGGAATGCTGGATATCAAAAGATCAGATCCTTGGGAATGAATGAGAGGCTGAAAGTGTGATGCAACTGCCGTTTATTTGCTTTTTTCCGGCTCATAGGGATCTTCCTCGTAGTCAAACTCGGTTTTTTTCAAAGTAACTTTATTAGTAAAGCTTTGATGGTATCTATTTTTATTACCCATATTTTTTAAACGGTCATAATCATCTTCTTCATAATCAAAATTTCTTCTTGGTGAGATGTTTTTTTCCTTGCTCAAGACAGTCAACTCCCTCGAAATTTATTTCATATGAAAAAGTATAGCAGAATTTTTGCTGCAAAGCTAGTGACACCACGCTTTAGCTATCCCGTAAATTATTGTTAGTATATAAACATAATATATATAGCACTAAGGCTTTAGAATACTTTATAATAAGAGAAAGGGAGATGGGTACAAGATGGATGATAAAATAAAAAAGACTATTGAAGCATTAAAATCAAACGGGTTTGGGGTTTGGTTCGCCGGTAGCCGGTTTGAAGCAGAAGACCTGTTCTGGAAGGAGATATATAATAAAATTAACCCGGCTGTCCTTTCCTGGGGAGATTCCCTGACTCTTCATTCCCTCGGAATAATTCCCAAGCTTAGAGAACTGCGAGGCGTTGAGCTAATTGAAACCTTTGGAGATAACTTCACTTGGAAGGATAAAATTATCAAGCGTAGAAGGGCATTATCCTCTGATATGTTCTTAACCGGGACAAATGCCGTAACTATGAAGGGTCAACTGGTTAACCTGGATATGGTTGGGAACAGGGTGGCAGGAATAACATTCGGCCCACATAATGTTGTTATTTTTGTCGGGATTAATAAAATTGTAGAGGGCATTGAAGAAGCAATGGATAGAATCAGGACAACAGCAGCACCAATGAATGCGAAACGGCACCCGTATTTTAAAACTCCTTGCCAGGTAACGGGAAAATGTATGGACTGCAGCAGCCCGCAAAGAATATGCAACACATGGACAATAACAGAAAAGTCATTCCCGGTAGGGAGAATAAAAGTCATCCTGATAAATGAGCAATTAGGTTATTAATTTGAACGGGGAAACCCCATATGATATTATTACCATATGGGGTTTCCAAAGCAGATAAACACCGTGTTCATCATGGGTATTGCAAATGCAAGCGGGGTAATTATGGGTAATACCGTAGGTGCGGGTGAATACGATAAAGCACAGGCACAGGGCGTTACCTTTCTTACATGGAGTGCAATAATCAGGATATTTGCAGGATTAATCATAACGCTGCTAAACCCGTTTATAATAAACTTTTACAATATTGCACCGGAGACAAAGGATGTTGTCAAACAGCTTATGTTCTCTGTTGCATTTATTGTTGTTTTCCAGTCCATACAATCGGTGGCAACAAAAGGTGTTCTGCGCGGCGGCGGGGATGCGAAATTCCTGATGATTGCCGATGTCCTGTTCTTGTGGATTGCCTCAGTACCTCTGGGTTATCTTGCAGGGCTTGTCTGGAACTGGCCGCCCTTTATGGTTTATTTCTGCTTGCGTATTGATTTTGTCATAAAATCAATATGGTGTATTTACAGGTTGAACGGGCGGAAGTGGATAAGGAAGGTATATGCTTCAGGATAAGGTGGTGACAATTCTGCCGCAGGAACAATATAATTATTGTAAAAATGCCTGTTATGATGTTACATAATAGGCATTTCTATGCTTATTCCTTGACACATTTGCTTACTATTTTACAAATAAAGTTGAAAAATGAAGGAAAAATTGGTTTTATGTAGAAATTATTATGTGACAATAGTACTAAACAGTTGCACGGCAATGGGAGAAATGGGAAAAGAAGGAGGAGGAAAAGTGAAAAGTTTAAGATCGAAGCTTATTATTCTTGTATGTGTTTTATGTATCCTGTCACTTTCAATTTCAATTTTAATCAGCTATTATATGTCTTATAAGGTAGTTTTTAAGGAGTCGACAGATAAAGCCGTACTGAATGCCGGCAAGTATGCTGCACAACTTAACGGATGGCTTGAGGGGCAGGGCAAAATGATTGACGAGATGGCCAATGACCTTCAGCATTATAACGACTATGATCTGCAGAAGCTGTTTGGGTACTTTGAAGAAAAACAGAAGCCGAATCCTCATATTATCTGCTTTTATATGGGCTTTGCCGACAAAACCTTCGTATCCGGAGATGGATGGGAACCGCCGGCAGACTATGATTGTACCCAGAGAGACTGGTACAAGCAGGCGGTCCAAGCCGGAGGATTGGTTTATACGGCTCCTTACCTGGATGTAACAACGAATAAAATGATAATAACCATAGCAAAGCCTGTTATGAAGGATTCTACACTATTAGGTGTCACAGCTGCGGATATTTATGTTGATTATTTGACGGAAATCGTAAAGAATGCCAGTGCAGGCAAAGGAAGTTACGCATTTTTACTGGATGCCGATAATAATTTCATCGTTCATCCCAATGAAGGTTTCAAGCCTACGGAAGAAAGTCTGAAAAGTATATCTGCTGTTTTGAACGGGCAATTTAAAATGCTTGGTGAAGAGATAAGCAAGCATCAGGATGGTCTTACCCTTCAAAAAGACTACGATGGAAAAATGAAATACTTCGTTTATTCACCAATAAAATCAACCAATTGGACTGTTGGTTTTGCAATCCCCACCGGTGAGTTCAGGAGCTCACTTAACCTTCTGTTTACAGGCTTTGGTGCCGCCCTGGCAATATCCCTCATCATATCGATATTATTGGTGGTGCTCAGTGCAAACAATGTTGTTAAGCCGATACGTAAGCTCAAGGATAATATGCAGATACTTTCAAACGGAGATTTAACACAAAAAGCCGAAATAGGAACCAAAGATGAAACAGGGCAATTAGCCGCCAGCTTTAACAAAATGGTGGATGAACTGAGAACAATCATAAGCAGTATATTCAATACTTACCTTTTGGCTGCGGAAGACTCGGCCAGACTAACTGAAAATTCCAAACATGTCCAGACGCTTTCCGGGGAGATTACTAATGCTACTGAGCAGTTAGCTTCCGAAACAAGTGATTTGGCTGCGAATACCGCCAGCGGCAAGAAATTCATTAATGATTTCAGCAAAAAAATAAGCGTTATTGTTGACAAAGTGAGCACCATAGATAACAATTCGGATATAGCAATAAAGAGTGTAGATAAAGGAATGAACGACTTAAACCAATTAAAGCAGATAGAAGAGGATATATCCAGCCAGTCACAGAATACATACTCCATAATTGATGCTTTCAATAATAGTGCTGAGGATATCAATAAAATGACTGAGGTAATATCGAACATTTCGGAACAAACAAATATGCTTGCTTTGAATGCTGCCATCGAAGCAGCCAGAGCCGGAGAGCTTGGGAAAGGCTTCGCAGTTGTTGCTAATGAGGTAAGAAAACTGGCGGATGAATCATCAACCGCAGCCCAAAAAATTGAAGAACTGGTGCTAAAGATTAGAGAGGAAGCAAGCAAATTCGAAGAGGTGAAGCAGCAGTCTCTTGAACTGGATAAAAAGAGAACCGGTTTGAGTGAAAACATCTATTCCGATTTTAATATAATTCATGAAAACATGGTAAATACAGTAAAGAGTATAAAGGATGTACTTGCACAGGCAGAGAGCATTGATTCGGACAACAGGCAAATGGATAACATAATCAACAGCATAGCAAGTATTGCAGAGGGATCGGCAGCGGCAACGCAGCAGGTATCTGCTTCGGCTGAGAACCAACTCAATTTGCTGCAGCAGACGGTCAATGACATCGAGAACTTGGTAAAAAGAATAAATGAACTCAGTCAATCGGTTGAAAGATTCAAGATTTAAACATAAAATCAAGAAAAGCTTCTTCCGGGTCATGTACAATTCAATGGAAGGAGCTTTTTAGTATTTTATGCAAACAAAATATGTTCTCATACCGCAGCAAAAAATAAAAATTACAGCAGCGGGAAGTAATTCCGTTGCCTTGATGAAACAGTACAAGGTTGGGGGTAGGCAAGTTATGGTTACAAAGCAAACTATTGCCCGGGGAGGCACAAAAGCAGTAAAGGTGATTCTTAACCTTATGAAATATATTATACCTGCAGTTTTTATACTAAAGGTATTGGAGTACTCAGGGTGGCTGATAAAAATATCTGACTTCTTCGCTCCTTATATGGCTTATATGGGCCTGCCGGGGGAGGGTGCTCTGGTGATTATGAATGTTTGTATTTATAGGAATGTGTCATGCGGTTATCGAAGAGACCATTCTCTTTACGGCAATTGGTGCCAATGGAGCTATAATATTGCTAAGCCGGGCGCTGATGGCACTATTGTTTACTTTTATGTACATCTGGGCAATGACAAGGGTGTCGAACTTCAAGAACGATGTCCATGCATATACCGGGGACTAAAAAAGCATAAATACAATTTTGTTCTAATTTTGGGACGACATTTTGAAATGTTGTCCTTTTAGTTTTTTGTCAAATGGCAGAATATTTGCCAACTATCCTTTATATAAAACTGGATAAACTATTTAATACATTGATTAACTAAAAATATTGCGAAATTGTGCTTATTATTTCTGAAAGGAGGTTCAGGGCTATGAAACGCATTCGTGCAATTCTATGCTTGCTTTTGACAGCTTCATTGCTCATTTTTGCAGGCTTTTCAGCACCAAACGTTAATGAGCCGATAGGTGCAAAAGCAGCAAAACTCGATACTTCATTGACGTTAGGGGATATGCTGACTTATGCCATGCAGGATAACTATCTTGCAAGAGCCAGGTATGAGCAAGTGGTAGAAAAGTTCGGACAACAAAGGCCGTTTACCGATATAATAGCAGCAGAGATAACTCATATTGCGCATCTGAAACCGCTGTTCTCAAAGTATAAAACAGCTATTCCCGCTGATAATGCCAAGAGCTATGTGAAAGTGCCCAAAACCATGAGGGAAAGTTTTACTGCAGGAGTTCGGGGAGAGGTTGACAATATCGAAATGTATGATAGGTTCTTAAAGCAGGATATGCCTGATGATGTCAGAACAGTATTTAAAGCGCTCAGAAACGTTTCCCTGAATCATTTAAAGGCATTTCAGCAAGGCTTGCTGAAATTTCAAAGCATGTAAGGTCCCTAAATAACCCCGTATGTATGCGGGAATGAACCCCCCATACCACGGGGTATTTTCAGGAGCTTTTGTGTGAAGCATAGTATCAGAACACCAGAGCATACGGGGGATGGGATTTTTTATCAAATGCGTTGCAATGTGAAGAGCAATTTATGCGCAAGAGTCCGTGGTTTCAAATATATTGTCGACCATTCTGTCGGTGAGATTGATGCTGAGAGTATTAGCGTAAATTTTCGCCATGATTTTCTTTATATCATATGGTATTGTTTCTTCATTCATTCTTTCAGTAAAGCTTATAATGAGACTGATTCTATTTTTAAATTCATTGATGCCCATATAGCTCTCCTGTATCATTTGTTTGTATATCCCCTTATATTAATTGGAATATTTTTCAGGGATTATTTTTTATGTAAATTGTGGAAATGCACTTCCGGATGTGGTGCCTGCAGTGCTCTTAGGTATTGGACAAATAATCACTTATAAGATAAAATATAAAAAGGTGATATTTATGGAAAACAGCAATAAAGCCTTGAACAATAGCCTTGACAAGGCATTAAAACTCTTGTTATTCTTTACTCCCGAAAGAAACACAATAGGATTAAGTGAGCTTTCACGGATTTCAGGGATGCCTAAAGCAACGGTATATAGGCTGATATCAACCCTTCAAGAGCATGGATTTATTGATAAGGCAAGCATTTTGGGCCGGGACAGCCAATACAAGCTTGGACTTAGGTTCTTGGAACTGGGTAAACTTGTAAGTGAGGGTCTGGAAATCAGAAAAATTGCTCTGCCTTATATGGAAAAGCTCAGAGATGAGATAAATGAATGCGTGCAATTGGTTATTAAGGACCATGATGAAGCGGTGTATATAGAAAAACTTGAATGTTCTCGGCTTATAAGGCTATATACCAGGACGGGACGCCGTGCACCGCTCTACGGAGGTGCCTGCCCCAGGGCAATACTTACTTTTCTTAAGGATGAAGAAATAAACAGCATATTGGATTCGGAATCTATGACTAAAGTAACCGATTATACAGTTGTAGATAAGCAAAAACTACTCGAGCTGATTAAAGAAGACAGAAAAAGAGGATATACAGTGAGTTATGGAGAGCTGGAACCAGAAACTGCAGCTATTGGAGCACCTATTATTGATCATACCGGTTCAGTAGTAGCTTCCATAAGCATTGCCGGTCCGGAGCAGCGTTTTACGGAAAAAGAGCTTCCGTATCTTGTGGAAAAACTTTTAAAAACCTCAAAAGCCATATCGAGGGCACTTGGCTATAATAAGTAGATATTAAAAACCGCAAATCCCGGTTCTGGTTGATTTGTGGTTTTTAATTTATAATATTTTTTATTAAGAAGGAACATTGAAAGATGTGTCGAATACTACCATTAATATGAACCGATGGTTCAATATGTGAAACAATAGATAGGGGGATAGAAAGTGAGAAATGTTGTAGATCTAAACAGTGATGTTGGTGAAAGCTTCGGAGCATATAAGCTTGGGCTTGACGAAGAGGTACTGAAGCACGTTTCTTCCGTTAACATTGCATGCGGCTGGCATGCAGGAGACCCAATGGTAATGGAAAAAACAGTCCTTTTGGCTAAGGCAAACAAGCTGGGCATCGGGGCACATCCGGGATATCCGGATTTATTGGGTTTTGGCAGAAGAAACATGGATATTACCCCAAAGGAAGCCAGAGCATACCTTATTTACCAGCTTGGAGCACTAAATGCATTTACCGAAGCAGCAGGATGTCAGCTGCAGCATGTGAAGCTTCATGGAGCTTATTACAACATGGTTTCGTCAAATATGGCCCTGGCAAAGGAGGTCGCAAAGGCAATATTTGATGTGAACAAAAACATCATTGTGCTCGCACTTGCCGGGAGTGAGCTTGTAAAAGCAGCACAGGAGATAGGCCTGAAGGTCGCAGAGGAGGTGTTTGCAGATAGGGCATACAACTCAGATGGAACACTTGCTTCAAGAAAGCTCCCCGGGTCAGTTATACACGATAAGAAACTTGCAATTGAGAGAGTAAAGAGAATGGTTTGTGAAGGTAAGGTCACTGCAATGGATGGAAAAGATATAAAAATAAACGCCGATTCGATATGTGTTCACGGGGATAATCCGGAGGCAGTGGCTTTTGTAGCATCAATCAGAGAACAACTGGAAGCGGATGGCATAAAAATAAAACCTATAAGTGAATTTATTTAAGGGGGAGAAAATATAAATGACATCCAACAATGTAGTAAAGAATAATGCAAAAAAGAGTACATGGTCCACTCTGCTTGGGGCAGCATTTATCATGGCAACATCCGCAATAGGTCCCGGTTTTTTGACGCAGACTGCGGTTTTTACTGAGAAATATGCGGCTTCTTTCGCATTTGTAATATTACTATCAATTCTGATCGACATCGGTGCTCAGATGAATGTTTGGAGAGTTATTGGAATAACAGGAATGAGAGGGCAGGATATAGCCAATAAAGTGATCCCTGGGCTGGGTTATTTTGTGGCGTTCGCTGTTGCATTGGGCGGCTTAGCCTTTAATATCGGGAATATTGCCGGAGCTGCAATGGGCGTGAATGTTCTTCTCGGAGTAGATATGAGGTTGGCTGCAGCAATATCTGCAATATTAGCCATTGCAATTTTCCTTTCAAAGTCAATGGGTGACGCCATGGACAAATTCACAAAAATTCTTGGAGTTATTATGATACTGGTTGTAGGATATGTTGCTTTTGTCACAAAGCCTCCTGTTGGCGAAGCTGTAGTAAGGGCTTTTGTGCCTGAGCAATTCTCATTCCTTGCTCTTATAACAATAGTCGGAGGAACAGTTGGCGGATACATTACCTTTGCCGGCGGGCACAGACTTATAGATGCCGGTGTTACCGGTAAGGATAAAATTGGGGAAATCACAAAGGCTTCGGTTACCGGTATTGTGATAGCCTCAATAATGAGAATACTTTTATTCCTTGCTGTATTGGGTGTTGTCGCTAAAGGTTTGCATCTGGATCCTGCAAATCCGCCTGCTTCGGCATTCAAGCTTGGTGCAGGTATGATAGGATATAAATTCTTTGGTATTGTACTGTGGTCAGCTGCTATAACATCGGTTGTCGGTGCTGCATATACATCGGTTTCGTTCCTCAGGTCCTTTTCACCTAAAATAGAAAATAACTACAGATATTGGATTATTGGTTTTATCATTATTTCAACAACGATTTTCATTACAATAGGTCAGCCGGTTAAATTGCTGATACTTGCCGGTTCATTAAATGGACTGATTTTACCGATAACATTAGGTACAATGCTTCTTGCTTCAGTAAATTCGAAGATAGTAGGAGAGTACAAACATCCGAAATGGCTGCTGATTATAGGTATACTGGTTGTACTTATCGAAATCTACGCAGGGTATAATTCATTTATTGGCATCAAAAAGTTGTTTTAAGTATTGGCAGGGATTGTGCAAAACGGTAAAATATGAACCAATGGTGGTGATATTGTGTACGAAAAAGCACGCTATCTGATTTCCGGAGACAGAGGGCTGGTAGTTGAGTTTGGTGATGAGATAAGTCAAGAGGTAAACAAAAAGGTACGGAATCTTTATCTGACGTTGCAGAAGAATACAATAAAAGGAATTGATGAAATTATCCCGACCTACAGGTCCGTATTGATTCAGTATAATCCTTTGGAAATCGGCATAGATAAGCTGATGGCGCAGCTTGAAGATATGGAAAAATCCCTTGGGAGCATAGCGGTACAGAAACCTAGAATAATTGAAATACCTACTGCATACGGTGGAGAGTTTGGGGAGGATATAGGGTTTGTAGCAGAACATAATAATCTGAGCATAGCTGACGTTATAAAACTTCACTCAACCACTGATTATCTGGTTTATATGCTTGGTTTTACCCCAGGGTTTCCTTATCTTGGCGGAATGTCTGAAAAAATAGAGACACCGAGGCTCAAAACGCCAAGAACAAAGATACCTGCGGGTTCAGTGGGAATCGCAGGCAAACAGACGGGCATATATCCTATTGAAAGCCCGGGGGGTTGGCAGCTTATAGGAAGGACTCCTGTAAAGCTATACGACCCCGAACGGGAGGTGCCGATAATACTTCAGTCGGGGGACTATATCCGGTTTGTGCCGATAGCTGCAGAGGAATATAACGAGATTTGCGCTTTGATTGATGAAAAGCGTTACGAGGTAAAAATAATCACAGAATAGGTGGTGATACAAATGGCAGATATAAGTATCATAAATCCCGGCCTTTTTACGACAATACAGGATAGAGGCCGGTATGGCTACCAACAGTTTGGGATGCCGGTAACCGGTGCTATGGACGACTTTTCGCTCAGAATAGCCAATATTCTGGTAGGCAACGATGAATATGAAGCTGCTTTTGAAACCACTTTGAACGGTCCGGAGATATTGTTCAATATAGATGCTGTAGTTGCTATTACAGGGGCAAACATGTCACCGAAGGTAAACGGGCATACTGTGCCTATGTGGAGGTCTATCAAACTCACAAGAGGGGATGTGCTTTCCTTCGGAGCTGCAATAACAGGCTGCAGGGGATATATCGCTTTTGCGGGGGGATTTGATATACCTGCTGTTATGGGAAGCCGTTCAACCTTTATAAGGGGAGGCATCGGGGGA
This sequence comes from Caulobacteraceae bacterium, assembly GCA_050261415.1. Lineage (GTDB taxonomy): Bacteria > Bacillota > Clostridia > Lutisporales > Lutisporaceae > JBLNDG01. Next base: position 30,681 of record JBLNDG010000067.1, read on the forward strand.
TATGATGGCAGGAAACTCAAAGGCAATGACGAAATAAATATAAGAAAAGGCGGATCAGCAATAGCAGAGTTGGTTGACCGGGTTATTCCGGTTGATTATATTCCTGCCTATGAGCCAAGCTGTTCTATTAGAGCAGTATTGGGCCCGCAGGATGACTGCTTTAGCGGTGAGAGCATTGATAGATTCTTTGGCTCCGAATATGCGGTGACAAATGAGGCTGACAGGATGGGCTACAGGTTATCAGGTCCTGTACTTGGGCACAAAAGCGGCGCCGATATAATATCTGACGGTATAAACCTGGGCTCCATACAGGTACCTGGGCACGGCATGCCTATTGTCATGATGGCAGACCGGCAGACGACGGGCGGCTATACCAAGATTGCCACTGTAATTTCGGCAGATATTTCTAAAATGGCACAGCTAAAGCCGGGGGACAGGATCCGGTTCAAGAGTATTGATGTTTATGAAGCACAAAAGGCTCTGAAGGAATATGAGGGAAAAATCCATATTATAAAAGACTTTGTGAAAAACAATCAACTGCATATTGTCAGGAAAGCAAGGTATGATATCAGAGTCATGGGCAAAAGCTTCAATGTATTGGTGGAAGAATTAAAAGATGCAAAATAAAGGGGGGTTGAT